>SKMM01000309.1 GCA_007121055.1 Paracoccaceae bacterium
AAAGATACTGGGCGAAGACCTGGAACTCCTCGAAGCCATCGTCTGGAACGACGACAAGCTGACCTACGGATCGATCATCAGCGTCCACACAGGCCCGGACGAGGCCATGACGGCGCTGACCCACAAGGAGGGGTAAGGATGGAGCGTTCCGATGCCAATGGTGCAGCAGGTAAGTTGGCTCGCGGGCAGCGGTCCCAAGCGACCTGAGGCGCCGCGAACCTCGCCGGATCCGGGCAGTTCCCGCCTCCAAAGCTGCATGATCGGGGGTGATCCTGCTCGCCCGGCCTTGGCGGCCGCCGGGGACCGCCGCCATGGCTAGACCCAGGGTCGCTTTTGCGCGTCATCGCTCGCCGTAGGGTGGCCGTAGACCAGCTCGGGCAGCACGACCTCCCAGCTCGGGCGATGGTGCCGCGCGCGGTAGGCTTCGTCCCCAGCCTCGCGCAGCAGCGCCACCAGATCGGCCTCCAGCCGCGCGGCCTGCTCGAGCCGGCGCAGCGAGCTGTCCTCGACGCCCACATTGACGAAGATGGTCACGGCGGTGTCGTCGCTGGCGATGCCGAGGGTCTCCAGATCGCTCATCGCCTTGCGCAGGGCTGCACCCGACAGGCCGCAGGCGCCGGTGAGCTCGTCGGTGGAGATGCCGCGGTCGGGCTCGGCGTTCATCACATGCCGCACGATGTCGAGAAGCTGGCGCCGCCGCGTCCCCGTGATCTCGGCGCGCTCGAGGATCGCCGTGGCCTCGGCTACCGTCCGGATGCGCAGCGAGGAGGGGAAGACGTTGACGCGGTTTGCCGACGGAGACGAACACCAAGCTGGCCGACATCCTCGCCAGCATCGAGGCCAACCTGCCGGCCGAGGGCGCCTCGGGCGCGGTGATCTATTGCGCCACGCGCAGCGCCACCGAACGGGTGGCCGGATTCCTCAAGGCCCAGGGCCTCGCCGGCGAACGCTTCCACGCGGGGCTGCCCCCCGACGAGAAGCGCGAGATCCAGGAACGCTTCCGCATCGGCGATCTGCGCGTCATCGCCGCCACCAACGCCTTCGGCATGGCGTTCGGGCAACGACGGCATGCCGTTCACGGTGACCGCCGAGGAGATCCCCGCCCGCGCCAGCCCCTGCACCTGATCCGCCATCAGCGCCACCAGCGGCGAGATCACCACCGTCAGCGCCCCGATCCGGTCGAAGGCCGCCAGCGCCGGGATCTGGTAGCAGACCGATTTGCCGGTGCCCGTGGGCAGGATGCCCAGCACGCTGCGCCCTGCCAGCGCCTCTGCCACGATGCGCTCCTGCAGCGGCCGGCCGTCGGCGTCCGCGGGTTCGGGGCGGAAGGCGGGAAAGCCGAACCCGCGGTCGACCGCGCGGGCGGGGTCGGTCACCTCGGCGCACCACGCGCACCCTGCATCACCGCAGGGCGTGTTGCGCAGGTGGCGCACGATCAGCGCCGCCTCGCGGAACTGCGCCCGCACCCAGGGGGGCATGACCGACTCGCCCCCCGCCACCGAGATCCAGGACAGCGCATAGGCCATCGGCCATCGGCGACATTCATGCGCGACGCAGCATGGAGGTCCCGTCGCAGGTGCAGCATCGTGTCTGGCCCAAAGCGGACCTCCGCTCCCGACGTAGCGAATGGTGACTCGGAGCCCAGAGCCGACGCTTAAGTGCCGGCCTCGAGGGCGGCTTGCGAGTTGCCAGCAACCGTGCATGCATGAACCGGACAACAGGGCGCGAAACCCCCATGCCAATGCGAAACACGAGGGCAGGCCCAGTGCACATCGGCCCTGAGCCGCCGGTCGGGACCAGCAGTTTCTGCGGCGCAGCATCCGCAGAGCGGTCATTCGAGCATCCTTTCGAGCGCGTTGTGGCAGCGATGCACCGATCGCCGTCTGATCTGGGTGGTGAAGGTCACGACTGGCGCGACGGAACCGGTTGGGCTAGCGCCCTGTGCGCGCGCAGGTTCAGTACCAACGCCACGGCGGTTACGGCGAGACCTGCGATATTGGTCTCCCACCCCGGCGTGATCAGCAGGAAGGCGCCCGCAAAGGCCAAGAGGCGCTGGGGCAGGCTGAGGGCGGTGGCGAAATGGTTGATGGTGGCGGTGGCGAGCGCCAGCACGCCAATGGCCTTGACCGTGGCCACCATGATGATCTCGAGCGGTGTGCCTTCCATCAGAAGCTGTGGCGAGTAGACGAACATGAAGGGGATGGTGAAGGCGACCCAGCCGAGCTTCATGGTGTCGGCCACGGCCCGGGTCCACCGTATCTCGGCAATGGCGGCGGCCGCGTAGATAGCCGTACAGACAGGTGGGGTTATGGTGGCAAGGATGGCGAAGTAGAAGGCAAACAGATGCGCGTGCAGTGCCGGCACGTCCAGCGCGATGAGCGCAGGCGCGGCCAGCGAGGCCGACAGCACATAGGCCGCCGTGGTGGGCATCCCCATCCCGAGGATGATGCAGGCGAGCATCGCCATGATCAGGACCAGAAACAGCGACTGGCCGCCGAAGGACACCATCATGTCGGTGAACTTCACCCCGATACCCGTGGCCGAGATCATCGACACGATGATCTGCGCAACGAAGGCAAGCACCGCCATCATCGCCAGACTGATCCCCGCCTTGCGCAGGATCTCTAGAAAGATCAGGCATTTGGCCTTCAGCCCGTGCTCCCAGTTGATGAAGAAGAATACGATCAGCGTGGCCAGAACCGCCTGCGAGCCGGCATAGGCGATGGAATAGCCCGACAGCAGGAACCAGATCATCAGCCCGATCGGCATCACCAGCTGAAGGAAGAACATGATGGTGAAGGTCGCGCGGGCCGAGGGGATGCGGGCGGCGGGCACCGGGGCGATGCCCTCCTTGCGCGCGGACAGGTGGATGACCCAGAAATTGCCGAGGTAGAACAGGATCGCGGGGATGATCGCGGCCACGACGATGGTCAGGTAGGGAATGCCGACGATCTCGGCCATGACAAACGCCCCCGCGCCCATGATCGGTGGCATCAGCTGCCCGCCGGTCGAGGCCGTGGCCTCCACCCCCACGGCGAACTCCCGCCGGTAGCCGAGGTTGCGCATCATCGGGATGGTCAGCGAGCCCGTGGCCGCCGCATTGGCCATGCCGGAGCCCGAAATCGTGCCCATCAGCGACGAGCCCACGGTGGCGACCTTGGCCGCCCCGCCCACCTGGCGGCCGGCCAGCACCAGGGCTGCGTTCATGAAGGCCTGTCCGCCGCCGGTGCCCATCACGATCAGCCCGAACAGGATGAAGATGGAAATGACGGTGGCCGACAGCCCGGGCAGCATGCCCCACAGCCCCGAGTCGGCCATGAAGAGACGGCTGGTCATCCGCTCGGGGGAGAACCCCGCGTGCCCCCAGGTGCCGGGGATCAGGTGGCCCAGCATCGCATAGGCGATGGCGAGAGCGGCAAGGATCACCAGGCTCCAGCCCAGCACCCGGCGGCAGGCCTCGAGGAACACGCCTACGGCCATCACCGTCAGCACCATGTGGTGGGGCTCGGGGAACAGCCGGGCGCGGAACATGTCCTGCCAGTTGAGCAGCACATAGCCCATGGGCAGGATGGCGCAGACGATGAGCACCCAGTCGTACCAGGGCAGCGTCGGGCGGCTGCGCGCCGTGCCCGGGCGCAGCGAGAAGAAGGCGATGGCCAGCACAACGCCGAACAGCCCGTGGGTGGCGCGCTGCTGCATGTGCGGCAGATTGCCGAAATAGGCGGTGTAGAGGTGGAAGGACGAGAACGCGACCGCCACACCCGCAAACAGCCAGCCCTGCCAGCCCATCAGGACGCGGTCGGTGCGGCCTTCCTCGTCGATGGTGGTGTCCACGGCGGCGAGGCCCTGCCCGGAGGCGGATCCGGGCCCGTCGGCCCCGGGGGGCTGGGGGGAGGTCTGGCTCATCGGTGCATGTCCCTGTTGCGGCCCGCGGGGGGCCGGCCTCTGGCCGCCCGGTTCGGCCGGGCGTGCCATGCAGGCGCCCCGGCGGTGCGGCGCCCCGGTCGTGCGGGAGCCCGGGCCCGGCAGATGACCGGACCCGGGTGCCGGATCAGCCCTCGAATTCGGGCGGGATCGCCGCCTCGGGCACGTCGACCCCCTGCTCCATCAGATACCGCACCACGCCGGCGTGGAGCGGGATGGTGGAGGCCAGCGTCAGCTCCAGGATGTCGGGCACGTTGCCGCCGGGATAGATCGAGGCCATGGCATCGCCGGCCTCGAAGGTGGCCACGGCCATGTCGTAGGCCATCTGCTCGGTGATGGAATCCGACCGTCCGAAGAAGCCGTAGGCGAGGCCCTTGGAGATCACCGGGTCGGGCTGGTTGGCATAGACGCCGGCGGGCACCTCGAAGGTCAGCGCAAGGCCTGAGTTCTCGATCATCTCGGCCTGTTCGGGGGTGAAGCCCACCAGCTTGATGTCGATGGTGGCCTGCAGCTCCTCGATCAGGCTGTCGGGCTGGTCGATGGCGCCCGAGGTCTTGAAGAAGCCGTCGATGCGGCGGTCGCGGAAGAAGTCCGCGGCGTCCGACATGCCGGCGAGCTGCCAGTCGGGCTCGATCCCCATCTCCTCGAACAGCGCCAGCGTGACCGCTTCGGTCGCGGTGCCCAGGCCGCCGGGGTTGATGCGCTTGCCGGCGAGGTCCTCGATGGTCTCGATCCCGCTGTCGACATGGACGGCCAGAACGTTGGGCGTGGCCGAGAGGATCGCGATGGCGCGCAGGCTGTCGTTGCCCCGGCCTTCCCAGTCGCCGGTGCCCTCCATCATGGCGGGCAGGGCGAGGAAGTTGGCGATGCCCATCTCGGCCTGCCCGGCATGCACCATGGCCTGGCTGTCGGCCGCGCCGCCGGTCTCGATGACCGACACGTTCATCAGGTCGGACTGGCGGTTTATCAGCGTCGCGAGGCTCGCATAGAAGCTGTACCAGCCCGACGAGGACGCGGTGGTGGCAAAGCCGATCTGCTCCTGCGCCGCGGCAGGGCCGGCAAGCACGAGGGCGGAGCCCGCGAGCAGCGCGCGCAGGGTCTGGCGTGTGGTGGGTCTGGTCATGGTGTCCCTCCTGTCGGTGACGGGGCGGCCCTGCGGGCCTCGCCCCCGGTGGCCCGTGCGGGCGGTTTGGCCCCGACCCGGTCGGGCGGGGCGGATCGGGCCGGGTCGCGCGCGGCGACCGTGGCCAGAAGCCGTTCGGCGGTCTCCAGATAGTGGCGCCGGATCGTGCCCTCGGTCTGGGCGGGTGCGGCCTGCAGGGCCGCGAGCACCGCATGGTGCCGGTCGTGGATGTCGTCGCGGCCGTAGAAGGCGCCGGCCACCTGGCCGAGGGTCATCTGCAGCGGGCCGTTGGCGCCCTCCCAGGCGCGCAGCAGCACCGGCTGGCCGGCGGCGAGCATGATCTCGCGGTGCCAGGCGGTGTCGCGCTGGGCCACGGCCAGCCAGTCGCCGGCCCGGGCGGCCGCAGCCATGGCGTCGAGATGCGCGGCCATGCGCGCCCGTGCCTCCGGGCCCAGCGGGCCGGTCAGCGTGGTGGCGGCAAAGCCCTCGATCAGGCCGCGCAGGGCGTAGAGGTCGTAGAGGTCTGCGGCGCTGTATTCCGCGACGCGGCTGCCGCGCCAGAAATCCGAGCGCACGAGCCCTTCGGAGTCCAGCCTCCGGATGGCCTCGCGCAGCGGCGCGCGGGAGGAGCCGAAGCGCATGCTGAGCTCGGATTCGCGCAGCCGGGTGCCGGGGGCGATGGCGCCGGTGAGGATCAGCTCCCGCAACTGCCGGTGGATGCGCCCCTGGCGGGTCTCGTCCGGCACGGGCCCGTGGATGGGCGTGTCTTGCCTGGCATGTTCGAGGCCGGCTGCCCCCATGGCACGCCTCCACACGAGGTTGTCGGTCGACTGTCGACAATCCTGAGGCCGAGGGATGCATTGGTCAAGCCACGGCAGTCGATTGCCGGACCCACAGCGCCCCGCGCCGCACGCTCTGCCTTACTAACGGGCAGATGGGTGTCCGCCGCAGCACTTTCGCCCGCCTAATCGAACCGTTCGGAAGAGCCCAGGAGGGAACCTGATCCAGTTGTCCGATCAGGCTTTCCGCAGCGACTTGATTGGCTGGATGCGCTTTTCCGATCGCGAGGCAATCACCACGGGGGACGGACTGGCGGGGCGGGTACTGGGAATACCCTCCGTGCCGCGCTGGTCAGGGCGAATGCTTGTGGCTTTGACGCTGTCGGGGGCGTCAGGCTCGCTCTGATCAGCAGCTTCTGGGAACAGGCCATTGAAGACCGTGACGTGCCTGCCAGGGTCGCGGAGTATGCAGTCAGGACACCCCAGAGAACGGAAAGGTGACTGGACTGGTTTAGCGATGGGCTTTGCCGTGATGTGCGTGACGGTCAGTCTTCCAGAAACAGGGCCGCATAGGTGGCCTCGATCTGTGCGACTTCGGCGTCTGAAAGTCTGGCAAATTCCTTCGTTCGCGCGCGCTTGGACAGCGTTCCTTCATTCTGCTTCAGGAAGCTGAACAAAAGATCGACGGTCGATGCGGGCATCTCGACGACGGACTCGACGCGCGCCTTGAACTGATCATAGCGCTCCAGGAAGAGGGCTTCTTGCGGCAAATCGGTCTTGATCGTTTTCTGGACGCATTCGAACAGAAGCTCGGCATGGGGCGTGGCATCGAAGTAGCGATAGAAATCCGCCGTATCGTTGAGGACATCGACGTTGCCGCTATCGGTCGGCTTCCAAGCGATGCATGGCAGGAGTCGCTCCGAGTAGCTTTCCAGCACGCGCCGATAGTCTTCGATCCGCTCCAGAATGGCCGCTGACACGGGAAAGACGATGCCCGGAGGATTGAACCCGCGCGATGTCAGGACATGGTGGATCAGGTAACGGTGAATTCGCCCGTTTCCGTCAACAAAGGGATGGATGTAGACGAACCCAAAGGCCAGAACGGCAGCAGAAATGACCGGATCAAGGCTGCCTGCATAGCCGCGATCAAACTCGATCAACCCATCCATGAGGGCGTTCAGGTTATCATGCCGCGCGCTGATATGCTCCGGTAGCGGCATACGGTTTTCATGGTCATGCTCGCCGACGAAGCCGCCTTCGTCCCGGAGGCCGAGACGCACGAAGCGATCATCGCCGATGACGATCCGCTGCAACCGCAGGAACTCATCACGGTCGAGCGGGTGCTTTCCGGCTTCGCCAATCGCCTTTCCCCACCGCTGGATGCGGTCTTGTGGCGGCGCTTCGCCTTCGATGGCATAGCTCGACTTCGAGTCTTTCAGGAGCAAGAACGCAGCCGTGCGGGCGAGCACGCCTGACGAGATGCGCTCGACGACTTCGCGCGCTTGCGCGTCAAGCCTTGCCGCAACGAAGTCTTCCAGCGCCGCCGTGCGGAAGACGAGGGGACAGAAATCCCGTGTGCCTGGAAGGTTGTTGCGGATGCGGTGCCGGGTCGAGGTAGCGCCTTCGATCGCCCATTGCTGGGTCGGATCGACAATATCGACATAGGTGCCCGACTTCGCGGCTGGGAGGT
>SKMM01000232.1 GCA_007121055.1 Paracoccaceae bacterium
GTGCCCTTCGCGCTCTACGGCATGTTCGTCGGCGCCATGCAGACGATCAACCCCGCCTATCTCCTCGGCGCGGCGGCGCCGCAGGGGCCGGCCGCGATCCTGCCCGGGGCGGTGCTGTTCACGCTGGCGGCCATCGCCGCGTCGATCACGCTGGGCGCGGCCCGGATCGAGCGTCGCCCCCGCCCGGTGCGGGCCGGCCACCGCCGCAGCCCGGTGGGCCGGGTCATGGCGGTGATGGTGGGCAACCCGTTCATGCCCATCGTCACCGTCGTCGCGGTCATCGCCTTCGTGATGTCCGTCTTCGCCTATTACGGCGAGAACAGCCGCGGCGTGGAATTCTTCGTCGAGACCGAGCCCGAGCGCGGCATCGTCTATGTTCTGGCCCGCGGCAATCTCTCGCTGGCCGAGAAGGACGACCTCGTGCGCCAGGCCGAGGAGGCGGTGCTCGAAACCGAAGGCGTCGGCGCGGTGTTCGCCTTTGCCGGCGGCGGCGGGCTGAACTCCAACACCGCCGGGGCGCAGACGCCGCTCGACAGCATCGGTCAGGTGCAGTTCGAGTTCACCCGCTGGGAGGAGCGCACCGGCATCCCCGGCCTCGGCGGCCGCGAGATCCGCGACCGGATGCAGGAGCGTCTGGACGCTATCCCCGGCATCCGCACCCAGATCCTCGAACAGGCCGGCGGCCCCGGCGCTGCCAAGCCGCTGCATCTGCGGCTGAAGGGCAACAACCTCGACCGGCTGGCCGAGGCGGTGGAGACCGTGGTCGCCAGGATGGAGGACACCACCGGCGTCATCGACATCGAGGACACGCGCCCCCTGCCCGGCATCGACTGGCAGATCGACGTCGATGTCGAACGCGCCGGCCGCTTCGGCGCCGATGTCGCCACCGTGGGCGGCATGGTGCAGCTGGTGACCCGCGGCATCCTGCTCGACACCATGCGGGTCGACAGTTCGACCGAGGAGATCGAGATCCGCGTCCGCCTCCCCCAGGAGGACCGCGTCCTCTCCACCCTCGACACGCTGCGGGTGCAGACCCGCGACGGGCTGGTGCCGCTGTCGAACTTCATCAGCCGCAGCGCCGTGTCCAGCCTGGGACAGATCGACCGCGTGAACCAGCAGCGGTTCTTCGATGTCCGCGCCGATGTGGCCGCGGGCGCGGTGAACGAGGCCGGCCGCACGATCAACGCCACCGAACGGATCGAGCATCTGACCCGGTGGCTCGAGGCCGAGGAGCCGCTGCCGTCCGGGGTGGAGTGGGAATGGACCGGCGACCAGCAGGAGCAGGCCGAATCGGGACAGTTCCTGATGGTCGCCTTCGCCGGGGCGCTGGCGCTGATGTTCCTGATCCTGCTGGCGCAGTTCAACAGCTTCTACAACGCGGTGCTGGTGCTGCTGGCGGTGGTGCTGTCCACCACCGGGGTGCTGATCGGCATGCTGGTGATGGATCAGACCTTCTCGATCATCATGACCGGCACGGGGATCGTGGCGCTCGCGGGGATCGTGGTGAACAACAACATCGTCCTGATCGACACCTATCAGGAATACGCCCGCCACATGCCGCGGATCGAGGCGATCATCCGCACGGTCGAGGCGCGCATCCGCCCCGTGCTGCTGACCACCATGACCACCATGGCCGGCCTGTCGCCGATGATGCTGGGCATCAGCCTGGATTTCTTCGCCGGCGGCGTGACCTTCGACAGCCCCACGGCCCTGTGGTGGAAGCAGCTGGCCACGGCGGTGGTGTTCGGCCTCGGGGTGGCCACCCTGCTGACACTGGTGGTGACGCCCTCGCTGCTGGCGCTGCGGGTGTGGCTGTCGGTGGGCGCCTATCGCTCGGCCGGGGCGCTGGCGGCGCTGTCGGTGGGCCGGTCGAGCCGCATCGCCCGCGACCGGGCGCTCGCGCGCGCCGCGGCCAGGCTGCGCCAGCCCGAGATCCTGTGGGAAGACCCGACCGCTCCCGAGAGGCCCCCCGCCCCCGCCCTGCCCCCCCTGATGCTGACGCCAACCCTGCGCGCGGCGGAATAGCTCTGCGTGGGGTGCGGCCCTGTCGGGCCGCGTTGCGGCGACAAGTGTTGGTCCCGTCCCTCTCCGGCAGCAGCGCCGTACAGCGGCCGGTGCGGTTGCCGTGGGCGCCCGCGACGCGCTGCAAGGGGATTTCGAAGCGCATTGGCAGGCTGACGCGGTCATTCGGTGGGGAGGGCGTGTCGGTGCCGCGCTGCAGGCGCCCGAAGGCACCGCGACTTGGTCTGACGCGGGGAGAGGCGGGGCCGCTGCTGCGCAGTGGTGTACCGCGGCAAGGGGTCAGCCCGAGAGGGTCTCGGTCTTGTTGACGTCGCGCAGGAGGCGGCCGTGGCGGCGGACCTCGGAGAGCACCTGGCCGAAGGTGGCCAGGCCCCTGCCCTGCAGCATCGGCACCAGTTTCAGGAACGCATCGGCCGTGGCCACCGTGTCGCCGATGGCGGTGTGGCGCGCGGCCTCGGGGATAGTGATGCCGAGCCGGGCGGTCAGCGCGTCGAGCGAGTGGGTCTCGGTCTGGCCGTAGATCACCGCGGACAGAAGCACGGTGTCGAGCACGGGATTGTCGAAGCGCTGGCCGATGTCGGCCTCGTGGCGGCGCAGGAATTCCAGGTCGAAGGGGGCGTTGTGGGCGACCAGCACCGCGCCTTGCGCAAAGCGGTGGAAGGCCCGGCCGGCCTCGGCGATGGTCGGCGCGCCCACCACCATCTGGTCGGTGATGCCGTGGACCTCGGTCGAGCCCGGGGGGATCGGGCGCTGGGGGTCGACCAGCGTGTCGAACACCTCGCCCTTCACCCGCCGGCCGTTGACGACGCGCACCGCGGCGATCTGGCAGATCTCGTCCACCGAGGGCGCCAACCCGGTCGTCTCGGTGTCGAAGACCACATAGGTGAGATCCTCGAGCCGGCTGTCCGCGACCGCGGCGTTGCGGGCCTTGGACAGAAGCTCGAAGTCGTAGACCACGGCGCGGCGGATCGGCTGCACCCGGCGCCCGGCGCGGCGGGCGTTGCGGATGGGGATGCGGATCGCTGCCCCCGCCGGGGTGCGTTCGGGCCAGGCCTCGGTGCCGTGGGATTGCAGCACCGCGCGGCCCGACAGGTCCGGCAGGCCGGGCTCCAGCGGCTCGGCGAGCCAGTTGTCGAGGCGGCCCACCGCCAGAGGCTCGCCCGGCCATTCCAGGCTGAGCATGCCGCCCGGGCCGTCCTCCTCGGTCAGCACCACATGCACCGAGCGGGCGATGCCCTGCGCGGACATGCGCTCGATCAGCCCCGAGACCAGCGCCACCAGTTCGAAGCCGTCGCAGCGCAGGATCAGGTCGGGGGTATCGAAGGTGACGGTATGGCCCGCGGCCTCGGCCCGGGCGCGGATGCTGTCCATCAGGTCCGCGGCGCGGGTCTGGGCCAGAGGGCGCCAGTCGGTGCGACCCTCGTCATACCGCTCGCCCAGTTCGGTGATGGCGGTGGTGAGGTCGCGCACCTCCTCGACCATGGCGGCGTTGAGGTCGGCCGAGCCGGGCATCTGCGGCTCCTCGGCCAGCACGCCGATGACCGTCTGCAGGTTGGCGGCGGGGCGGCGGACGCGGTCGAAGACCTCGGCCAGAAGCGCCTCGCGGGCGCTGTGGGCGGCAATATCGGCGGTGACGTCGCGCAGGGTGAGCACATAGCCGGGGCGCACGCCTTCGTCGCGGCGCGCGAGCACGCGCATGCGCCCGGCCAGCACGCGGGCCGAGCCGGTGGTGGCGCACAGAAGGTCGGAGGCCGCGTCGGAATCCCCCACCTGGACCAGCCGGTCATAGGCGAGCCGCACCGGTCCCTCGCGCAGATAGTCGAACAGGTCGCGCGCGAGCCCCGGCGCCTGGCCGGTGCCCAGCAGGTCCACGGCCTGGGAGTTATAGAACACCATCTGGTGCTCGCCGGTGCACAGCAGGACGCCGAGGGGGACGTCGGCGAGCAGCGCCTCGAGCCGGTACTTCTCGGCCGACAGCCGGGTGGTTTCCCGCGCCACCGCCTCGGCCAGCGCGTTGCGCGTCTGCGCAAGCTCGCGCGCCACGGCGTCGGCGGCCGGCGCGAGATCGCCCAGATAGCGCGCCTGCTCGCCCGTGATGCCGCCATCGATGCCGGCATGGGCGCGCGCGCGGAATTCCGCGGCCAACTGTTCGATGGCCTTGCCGATGTTCTGGTCGAACAGGAACCAGATCCACGCCACGAGACCCAGGATCACGAAACCCGCAAGCAGGCCCCCCTGCACGAAGGCGTCGAGCGTCTCGGGCCGGCCCAGACGGTCGTACCCGACCCAGAGACCGCCGCCGAGCGCCGCGAGGCTGGCCGCGCCAAGGGCGGCAAAGAGCAGCAGCAGCCGCAGCCGCAGCCCGAGCCGCGCGATCATGCCGGCCCGTCCGTGGACGCCGCCTCAGGGTCGAGGATGCGGCGAAGTTCGGTGCGCAACTCCTTGAGGTCGAAGGGTTTCGAGATGAATCCGTCAGCGCCCATCGCGAGCCCCTTGCGCCGCTCCACCGCCGAACCGCGCGCGGTCATCATCAGGATGCGCACCTCCGACAGGCTGGGGTCCTCGCGCACCTGCTGGCAGATCTCGTAGCCCGAGATTTCGGGGAGCATGATGTCCAGCAGCACGAGGTCTGGGCGGAGGCTCCGGATGCGGTCGAGCGCGCCGCCGCCCGAGGCGATGCGTTCATGCGCGTAGCCCTCGCGCCCGAGCAGGAAGTCGAGCGCGATGGCGATGTTGTCCTCGTCCTCGATCACAAGAATGCTCTTGCGGGCCTCGTCTGCCATGGTCTCGCTCCTCCCCCGGACCTGTGTTCGGGCCGGTGTCCGGCCCTCAGAACGGCCGGTCGCGCCCCCCCTTGCGCGGCCGGCGACGGCGCCCCGGCGGGGCGCCTCAGCTTTCCCCCGGCGGCGCGCCGCCGTCTGTGCCCCGCCCCGCAGGCCCGTCACAGACCGCGCGCAGCAGCGGATCGTCGGGCGCCATGCGCAGCCAGTCGGCGCCCTCGATGGCACCGTCCTCGCCGAAGCGGACGGTGTCGCGCATGTCCGCCCGCCGGCCCTCGATGCAGTCGAACACCACCGGCACGGGCCGGGCCGGGTCCCAGCGACCCAGCAGCACCAGGCGGGTCAGGATGATGCCCGGGAAATCGGCGTTGGTGCGGTCGAAGCGGTGGTCCACCACCGTCATCCGCGTCGTCAGCGGCGCGACATAGGTCCAGGGCCGGAACCACGAGGTGGTGGCGTTGCGAGAGGCCACCGTCGCCTCTTCGGGCAGCTGGTCGATGATCCGGCCCGACCAGGAATATTCCATGTAGATGACGAAGGTGAGCATGCCGATCCCGGCGCTGGCGGGCACCAGATAGGCCGGCAGACGCCCGCCCGAGGCCCGCACCAGCATGTGCACGACCCCGGCCACCGCGACCGCCACCGTGATCGTGCCGACGAATTCCCAGATCATGCAGCCCGTTCCTTCATCCCAGCAGCCCCTTGCCCTGTCCCAGCGCCGACTGCATCGTGCGCACCACCACGAAGGCGTCGCGCAGGTGGCTGCGCTCGAAATCCGACATGTCGGAGGGGGCGACGTAATTGTCGGGCTTGCGGCCCGCGCGCACCAGCGCCGCCTGGTTGGTCAGCCGCACCCGCGCGATCAGGTCATAGGCCTCGATCAGGTCGCGCGCGCCCGAGGCCGAGATGATGCCCGCGGTCTCGGCGGCCTTGAGCCGGGCGCGGGTGTTGACCTCGGTCAGCCGGCCCTTGAGCGCATAGCAGCGCCCCAGATCCACCACCGGCACCACGCCGCCCAGTTTCAGGTCGATGTGGTTGCGGTATTCGCCGGACCGGATGGTGGCGAAGCCGCGCAGGAGGCCCAGCGGCGGCGAATGCTTGAGCGAGTTGGAGATCATGTGCGCCACGAAGATGGAGTTCTTCGAGGCCTGCTGCAGCGTCTCGGCCTGCAGGTCGCGGAACAGCCGGACCTCGCCGCCGATGGGGCGCAGGTCGAACATCACGCTCGCCAACATCTGCGCCTCGGGGTTGGGGGTGTCGATCCAGTTGCGGAAATACTGCCGCCACACCCGAACCGGCTGGCACCAGCGCGGATTGGTCGCCATCATGTCGCCGGGGCACAGGAAATACCCTGTCTTGTCGAGCCCTTCGCAGACGAACTTCGCCAGACGCTCGAAATAGGGCATGTCGTCCTGGGTCACCGCATCGTCGAGGAACAGGCAGTTGTCCTGATCCGACACGCCGGTCTGCTCCTGCCGACCCTGGCTGCCGCAGGCAAGCCACAGATAGGGCACGGGGGGCGGGCCGAATTCGGCCTCGGCGAGCTTCAAGAGCCGCCGGGTCACGGCGTCGGCGATGTCGGTGATCAGCCGCGTGACGACCTCATGGGCGTTGTGGGCGCCCACGAGCTGCACCAGAAGGCGCGGGATACGGGCGGTGACCGCCGCCATCTCCTCGACGCTCTCGGCCACGGCGGCGTCGCGGATCAGCTGCGCCGAGGATACCGCCTGGAAGCGCGTGAGGTCGGTCTGGGTGATCATGCCCAGCAGCTTGTCGCCCTCCACCACCGGCAGATGGCCGATGCGGCGCTCCAGCATCATGTGCAGGATGTCCGAGCCCAGCGAGTCCGGCCCCAGGGTCAGCGGGTCCTCGGTCATCACCTCGCCCACCGGGGTCTCGGGGCCGCGGCCTTCGGCCAGCACCCGGGCGGTGAGGTCGCGGGTGGTGACGATGCCGATCAGCTTGCCCGCGTCATCCACAACGCCCAGCGACGAGATCTTGCGGTCGCGCATCGCCGTGGCGGCCTCGCCCACGGGGGTGTCGGCGCTGCAGGTGATCGGCTTGCGGCTCATCAGATCCACCACCTTGAGGGTGGCGAGGTCGGAGCTGCGGGTCTCGGTGCTGCGGGAGCGGCTGAAGAAACGGTGGAAGGCGGGATATTCCTGGATCAGCCGGCGCAGCTCGGCCACCGGAAGCATCAGCAGGACCGAGGCCTCGGTGGTGCGCGCCGAGGTCAGCGCCAGACCGTCGCGCAACAGGCCCCGTTCGCCGAAGCTGTTGCGCGCGCCCAGGATCGAGACGAGCGCGCCGTTGCGGTCCAGCACCTCCACCGCGCCGCGCTTGACGAGGTAGAGGCCGCGCAGCGGCTCGCCCGCGGCATAGATCTCGGAGCCGGCGGGGTATTCCCTGCGGCTGAAGGAGGTGGCGACATGCACCATCTCGTCCCGCGGCAGGCTGTCATAGGGGTGCACCGTTTCCAGAAAGGCCACGACGGTGTCGGTCTGGCTGTCCATGGGGAGGCTCCGGTGCGGGATGCGGCGCCCCGGTGCGGGGCGCCGCGGTGGCGGGGGGCAACGCCTCCCGCCTGTGTCGGTCAGTGATCGACCGCGCCAGCCGCGCCACGCGGCACACGGATCGATTCCACCAGCTCCTGGATCTCGGCCGGCGGCTCCTTGGTCTGCTTCATCACGATGTA
>SKMM01000047.1 GCA_007121055.1 Paracoccaceae bacterium
CGCCCCGCGCCCTGTGCCGCCTCGTCGCTGCGCCGCACCGCCGCCAGCGCGTCGACCCGCAGCCACGCGGCGCCCCCCAGGCCCGGCGGCACCACCCGGACGGCATAGCCGCCCTCCAGCACCCGGTTGGGCAGCCGGGCATTGTCGTCCCCTTCGCGCTGCGACCGGAAGGCCGTGAGCCGCAGCCGGCCGAGGCTGTCGCGCCGGACATGTTCGAGAAACAGCGTGTTGATCCGGAACTCGTCCACATCGAGCCCGTAATCCGCGCGGTAGGACGGGTCGGAGGCCAGGTCCAGCACGCCGCCCAGCGCGGTGCCGGGGGCCAGGGCATACTGGCCCTCGGCCGCGAGGAAACCGCGCCAGCGGCCGGGCCGCAGCCGGTCGCGGGTCACCGCGCCGTCGATCTGGAACCGGCCCAGCGCCAGCGCCTGGCGATACCGCAGGCCCAGCGTGGCGCTGCCGCGCACATGCGCGCGGGGGCTGAGCGTCACGTCGCGGTGGGGGCCCAGCGTCACGAAATAGGGCAGCGACACGCCCGGCCCCAGGGCGCTGGTGGCGCGCAGTTCGGGCGCGAGGAAACCGCTTTTCCGGCGCACGCCGGGGGCGGGCATGCGCAGGCGCGGGATCACCGCGACGGTCCGGCCGCGGATCTGGAAGGCCGCGTTCTCGAACTCGAGCGTGCGGTCCTCGGCGTCATGGGTCACCCGGGCCGCGCGGATCTCCCACAGGGGGGCCGGCCCGCCGGGGCAGACCTGGCAGGAGGAGGCCACCACCCGTTCGATGCGCGTGATCCGCCCGTCCTCTCGCGCCATGCCGGCCGCGGCCAGCTGCAGCCGGCGATCCAGCACCAACCGCGCGCCCTGCAGCACGCCGTCGCGCAGGTCGGCCGACATCTCGGCGGCGTCGGCCAGGATCAGCACCTCCTCGCCATCCTCCAGCACGATGGGGCCGGTCAGTTCCAGCCGGTCCGGAGCGCCGTCCTCGCCGGGGCGATAGACCAGCCGCGCCGCCCGCAGCCGCGCGGTCTGGTGCAGGATCTCCACCCGTCCCTCGGCCACGAGCGTGCCGTCGGCGTCCAGCCGCAGGCTGTCGGACGCGATCTGCGCGGCCTCCTGTGCCGTCGCGGGCCCGGCGGCGAGGCCGAGGCACAGGCCGGCGGCCAGGGCCCAGGGGCGCAGGCCGCGCAGGGGCAGGCGGGACGGGGCGAGGGCGCGCATCAGCCCTCCTCCAGCTGCAGGATCAGTGCCAGCGCCATCAGGGCGGCCACCGCAGGCGGGCTCCAGGCCGCGAGCGTCACCGGGATCTGCCCGTTCTCGCCCAGCACCTGGGCAAAGTCGCGCAGGAAGAACGCGCCGAAGCCCGCGATCAGCGCCGCGAGCACCATCACGCCCTGCCGGCCGGCGCGGATATGGCCCATGGTGAAGCCCGCCCCCACCAGCACCATCGCCATCAGCATCACGGGCAGGGCCAGCTCCATCTGCAGCCAGACCCGGTGTTCGAGCGCGGAAAACCCCGCGCGGTCGAGCGTGGCGATGAAGCGAGGCAGCTCCCAGATCGGGATGGTCGCGGGCGGCGCGAAGCTGTCGCGCAGCGCCGCGGGCGTCAGCTCGGTGGGCAGGGTGAGGGTTGCGTGGCCGCGGGCGGCGGCGCCCGGGTTTGGCGCGGTCAGGTCCCATTCGGTGGCGCGCCGAAGCTCCCACGCGCCTGGCTGCAGGCGGGCCGACGCCGCGTCCACGCGCAGGTTGGGCGCATTGTCGGCGCCGAAGCCCAGGATCGAGACATCGAACAGCTCGATGCCGTCGGCGCTGCCATGGGTGGCGCGGATCACGCGCTGGCCCTCGGCGGTGCCGTCGCGCAGCCACAGCCCGTCGCGCCCGATGGACAGAAGCGTCACCTCCGCGCCGCCCAGCCGCGCCACGGACGCATCGTATTGCCGCGCCGTGGCCGCCACCAGCGGGTTCAGCACCGCCACCGCCACCCCGCCCAGCAGCAGCGCCACCAGCGCCGGTGCCGCCACCACATGCAGCGCCGAGCGCCCCACCGCCCGCGCCACCACCAGCTCGGAGGACCGCGCCAGCGCCACGAACATCGCCAGCGTGGCCAGGATCGCCACCAGCGGCAGCACCGCATAGACGCTCGACGGCATCCGCAACGCCGCGAGCCGCAGCGCCTCGGCCAGCCCGATCCCGTCGCCTCCGAACCGCCGCAACTGCTCGACCATGTCCAGGAGCAGGATGATCCCCGCCATCACCGCCAGCACGCCAAGGAAGCTGGTGAGGTAGCGCCGCGCCATGTAGCGGCTCAGGATCATGCCCGCCCCTCCGCCGCGGCGACCCCCTCGGGCAGCTCCGCGCCCGGTCCCGGCGGCGGCCGGCGCGGCCGGCCCGCGATCCACAGCGCCGCCGCAGCCCCCGCCAGCCCCAGCGCGCCGGGCAGGTACACCAGCGCCCAGAGCGCCGCATCCCGCTGTACCACCCCCGTCACCGCCGTGTGCACGAGCTGCATCGCGATCACCGCAACCACCGCGCCAAGCACCTGTCGCCACACCCCCAGCCGGCTGAACGCCCCCAGCGTCAGCGCCGCAAAGCCGATCAGCGCCGCGGCCATCGCCATCAGCGGCTGGGCGAATCGCGTGTGCACCTCGCGCAGCGCCTGCGCCCGGTCGGCGCCGATCGCCGCCAGATGCTCGGCGTCGCTGCGCAGGATCGCGGGCGTCGCAAGCTCGCGCAGGCCCATCTGCATCGGCCCCCGGGGCCCCACCAGCGACGCGAGGTCGTAGGTCAGCGTGTCGAAGGTCGTCAGCCACAGCCGCGCGCCGGGCTCCCGCAGGCTCTGGGCGCTGCCGTCCAGCATCACCAGCTGCGGCCCCGCAGCGGTGCGCACCAGAAGCGCGCTGCGGGCGGTGTAGTCGGTGCGCGGCGCCCCCGCCCGGCCGTCCGACAGGAACACGTCCAGAAGCTCGCCCTCCGGGGTGATCTCGCGTACGAACAGGGTGACCCCCGCGGTGGGGTGGACAAAGGCGCCTTCGGTCAACACGCGGGCGGTGATGTTTTCGGCGATCTCGGCGCGGCGTTCGACCATCTGCGCGCGGCTTGCGGGCACCAGCCAGTGCAGAAGCGCCCCCAGCAGCACCGCCACCACCAACCCGAACACCAGCACCGGGCGGGCCAGGCGAAACGGCGACAGGCCGGTGGCCTGCATCACCACGAATTCGCTTTCGGTCACCAGCCGGTGCACCGCATAGACCGCCGCCACGAAGCCCGCCACCGGCAGCACCAGCCGGGTGACATTGGGCAGCGTCAGCGCGGTGAATTCCAGAAACACCCGCGCCGTCTGCCCGTCGGCCAGCAGCCCGTCGGCCAGCGCCACCGCCCGGTTGACCCAGTAGACCGCCACCAGCACCAGCGCGAAGAACCCGAACAAGGCCAGAAGCTGCGACAGCAGATATCGGTCGAAGGCGGTCACGGTCTCTCCGGCGCTCGGTTCGGGGGGACCCTAGCCCATCCCGACCGGGGCGGGAACGGGGCTTCGGCCTCTCTGGCCTTCCCCCCGGTGGCAGGCTAGGCTCATTCCCGATCCAACCCGTATCAGGAGCCCGCGATGACCCGACCGCCCGCGCTTGCCATCACCGCCCAGGACGCCGAGGCCGTGGCCGCCCACACCGGCGTTCTGGCCGTTCTGGCCGAACCGGGGGCAAAGCTCGACCCGGCCGCGGGCCGGGTGAACCGGGCCATGCGCGGCGCGGTGGAGCGGGCGGTGGCGTCCGAGGCGTTCTCCAAGCTCGACCCCGGGGGCGCGCTGCGGCTCGACTGGCCCGGCGGTCTGCAGGCCCGCGCGGTGCTGGTGCTGCGCCTCGACCGCAAGGCCGACGCCGAGGCCGCGCGCAAGGCCGGCGCCGCGGTCGGCGCGGCCATGGACAAGGACGGCGCGCTGATCCTCGCCGGCGCCCACCGCGGCGCCGCACAGATGGCGCTGGGGGCGCTCTTGCGCGCCTATGCCTACACCGATCAGCGCAGCAAGCCCGGCGACCCGCCGGGCAAGCTGTCGGTGATGGTCACCAAGCCCGAGGCGGTGGAGGCCGAGATGGCGCCGCTCCTCGCCGTGGCCGAGGGGGTCTACTTCACCCGCGACCTCGTCAACAGCCCGGCCAATGTCCTGACCACCAAGGCCTTCGCCAAGCACGTCAAGGCGCTCAAGGAGCATGGCGTGGAGGTGGAGATCCTCGACGAGGACGCGATGGAGAAGCTCGGGATGGGCGCGCTCCTCGCGGTCGGGCAGGGTTCCGAGAGCCCCTCTAAGCTGGCGATCATGCAGTGGAAGGGCGGCAAGAAATCCGCCCCCACGCTGGCCCTGGTGGGCAAGGGCGTGGTGTTCGACACGGGCGGTATCTCGCTCAAACCCGGTGCGGGGATGGAGGACATGACCATGGACATGGCCGGCGCCGGTGTCGTGGCCGGCGTCATGAAGACGCTGGCGCTGCGCAAGGCCAAGGCCAATGTCGTGGGCTTGGTGGGGCTGGTGGAAAACATGCCCTCGGGCCGCGCCTACCGTCCCGGCGATGTGGTCAAGTCCATGAAGGGCGACACGATCGAGGTCATCAACACCGACGCCGAGGGCCGGCTCGTGCTGGCCGACGTGCTCTGGTACGCGCAGGAACGCTTCAAGCCGGCAGCCATGATCGACCTTGCCACGCTGACCGGCGCGGTGATCATCGCGCTGGGGCACGAGAACACCGGTGTCTTCGCCAATGACGACGCTCTGGCGGATGCGATGCTCAAGGCTGCCGCCGCCGAGGGCGAGGGCGCCTGGCGCCTGCCGCTGGGCGCGGGCTACGACAAACAGCTGAAGAGCCGACATGCCGACATGAAGAACACCGGTGGGCGGCCCGGCGGCTCCATCACCGCCGCGCAGTTCCTCGCGCGGTTCGTGAAGGAGGAGACCCCCTGGGTGCACCTCGACATCGCGGGCACCGCCATGCGCAGCACGGACACCCCCTTGGCCCCCAAGGGCGCCACCGGCTGGGGTGTGCGTGCCCTCGACCGTTTGGTGCGCGACAAGTTCGAGGGCTGACCCTCGGCGCGCCTCGGGCCCCGGCGGCGGGGGGCGCCACCCGGGTCGGTCGGCGGTTCCGCGGCCGACGTCTGCGCCACGTCCATCCGCCGCGGTGCGGGTGGTGTCCCTGGACCGCTGCCGACCTTGGGCGCGAACCTCGGGGATGCGCGCCGAGCCCACAGGCCCGAGAAGGGTGATGCCCGGCGGGCCGGCGCGGGGCGCTCCCTTGCCCCGCATGCCAGCACTGGCCATGCTGTCTGCGCACAAGGCCCTGGCGCGCGGTGCGGCGGCCGCGCCCACGCCCATCGACGGGCCTGATGAAACCACGAAGGACAGCGGAGGTCCGCGTTGGGCGAGGTCTTGTTCTACCATCTCACCCGCTCGCCGGTGGAGGATGTGCTGGCGCAGCTCCTGCCACGGGCGCTGGCACAGGGCTGGCGGGTGGCCGTGCGCGGCGCGGATGCGGCGCGCCTCGACTGGCTGGACGAGCGGCTGTGGCTGGGCGAGGGGGAGGGGTTCCTGCCCCATGGCCGCGCGGGCGGACCGCATGACGCGCGCCAGCCGGTGCTGCTGACCACAGGGGCCGCGGCCAACGCCCCGCAGGTCCTCGCCATCATCGACGGCGCCGAGGTCGCCCCGGACGAGGCCGCCGGCCTCGAACGCCTATGGGTCCTCTTCGACGGCGCCGACGAACAGGCCGTCACCGCCGCCCGCGCGCTCTTCCGCCGCTTCCGCGAGGCCGGCCACCCGCCACAGTATTGGTCCGAAGCCTCTGGCCGCTGGGAGCGCGCCGCAGGCTGACCTCATGCGTCGCCCGAGAAGCGCCTCGCAAAGTCATGACAAAAAATGAAATGCTGTTTAGCGCAGGAGGGTTCCGGACGACACGGCCACACTTCCCGGGCGCCCCCTGTCGCTGGGGTCAGACCGCAAACCCCTCGCGTACCCGCCGGCCATCGGGGGCCACGTACTCCCACGAGGTCACCACCAGCATGCGCTTCATGAAGTTCTCCTCGATCCGGTCGCACATGTGCCAGAAGCCCGTGAACTCCACCAGCAGCGCATGCTCGGCGCGCTGGCGGGCGTCCGCGTCGGTCTCGGTGTCGATCTGCGCCAGCACCGCGCCGAGGCCGTCGCGGAAGGCCCGGTCCAGCGGGGCCGCGAATTCCACGAAATACTCGGGGCTGCCCTTCGGATCCTCGTAGACATGCAACTGCACCCGGTCGCCGCCGTCCCAGATCGGGTGGGGAAACACATGGGCGGTGTGGGTCTCGGGCGTGGCGCCGGCGCGGCCGGCCTCAAGGTCGGGGTCGTGGAACTGTCCGCTGTGCATGGGTCTTCCGTCGCTGCCAATCTCTGGGGGCATAAGGTCGATATGGGGCCGGGCGGGGCCGGGCGCCAGCGTTCCGGCGCCTCACCCTGGGGCGCGGGCCGCAAGGCCCAGTTGCGCACACAGTCCTGCCAGCGCCTGTCGCGCCTCCGGGTCCCAGGGGGCGGCGCGCGCGCGAAACAGCGTGGCCTGGCTCGCGTGCACCGGTGGGCCCGCCAGCATGCGCAGGTGGTTGGCGCGCAGCGTGGCCCCGGTGGAGGTGATGTCGGCCACCGCCTCGGCAGTGCCGTTGGCCACGGTCCCTTCGGTGGCGCCCTGGCTGTCCACCAGCTGATAGTCCGCCACCCCATGGGCGCGCAGATGCTCGCGCACCAGCCGGTGGTACTTGGTGGCGATGCGCAGCCGGTGGCCATGGGTGGCGCGGAACTGCGCGGCCACCGCGTCGAGGTCGTCCAGCGTCTCGACATCCACCCAGGCCGCCGGCACCGCGATCACCAGATCGGCATGGCCAAAGCCCATGGGCGCCAGCGCCTCCACCTCGGCCTCCCAGTCGGCCAGACCCTCGCGCACGAGGTCCGAGCCGGTGACGCCCAGATGGATGCGCCCGGCGGCAAGTTCCCGCGGGATCTCGCCGGCCGACAGCAGCACGAGGGCCACGCCCTCGGCCCCCTCCACCGCGCCCGCGTATTCCCGCGCGTCGCCGGTGCGCCGCAGCGTCACGCCGCGGGCCGCGAACCAGTCGAAGCATTGCTCCATCAGCCGGCCCTTGGAGGGCACCCCCAGCTTCAGCATCGAGCCCCCCCCAGCGCGGCTGTCAGCGCCGGCCGGATCACGCCGCCCACCGCCGGGATCGCCCGGCCGCGCCCAAGCACCGCGGTCAGGGCATCATACCGCCCGCCGCTGGCCACGGGGGGGCGGCCCTCGCCGGCCAGGAAGCCGAACACGAAGCCGTCGTAATACTCCAGCGTGGTGCGGCCGAAGGCGGCCTCGAAGGCGAGGTCCGCCACCGCCACCCCGCGCGCCGCCAGCGCGTCCAGCCGGGCCGCGACGCCTTCTACCGCCGGCGCCAGCGCCGGCAGGGTGTCCGCCATTCCCCGCAG
>SKMM01000071.1 GCA_007121055.1 Paracoccaceae bacterium
AGATTGTGGATCTGGGGGTCCCCCGTTCGAGCCGGGGAGGCGGTACCACCGGTTGATCCCGCGGTCAGGCTGTTCATGGTCGCCTGTCCCTCGGCCGGATGGGCCGGGGTCGATGGGCGTCGGGGCTTCTGGAACCCTCCTTGCAGGATGATCGTAGCCTGGCCCGGGTCACCGGGCCGTCCTCGGGGTCAGGCGGAACCGGGAGGCACGGGGCGGCCTGGGCGGGGCCGGGGCGCAGGGTCAGTCGGGCGCCTGGCCTGGCGCGTCCGGATCGAAGCTGTCGCGGATGCGCAGGTGGTCGTGGGCGTGGACGGCGCCGCCATGGGCGTGGCGCTCGACATGCCGTTCCACCGGGATCAGGGCGAGCGCGCCGTGGCGGACGCCGCGTTCGAGGAAGAGGGCGTTGGCGAAGCCCTCGATGCCGCCCACCCGGCCGCGGGCCACCACCACCTCCAGCGCCGCGCCATGGTCGAGCGGCACCGACAGCGCCGCCACCGCGCTGTCGTGGTGCGCCTGGAGGTGCTGCGGCACCAGCCGGGCGAGGTTGTGCTGCCCGGTCTCCACCACGCAGCTGACCACGCCGAGGCAGTCGGCGTCGGGCGGCGCACCCCCGGACAGCGCCCGGCGCACCAGGTCGCGCAGCGCCTCGGAGCGGTTCGTGGCCCCCGACGCGGCCATCAGCGCCTCCAGCCGCGCCATCAGCTCGTCGTCCATGGTGATGGTGATGCGGCGCATGGCTCCCCCGATGGGGGCAGGGAAGCACCCGCGCGGCGCCCGCGCAAGCTTGAACCGCCCGGCCGGCGCCGCTACTTTTCCGCCCCAGCCCCCAGGGAGCCCCCCGTGCAGCAATACCACGACGCCCTGCGCACCGTCCTCGACCGCGGCACCCGCAGCACCGACCGGACGGGCACCGGCACGATCTCGTATTTCGGGATGCAGTGCCGCTATCCGCTGGCCGAGGGGTTTCCGCTGGTGACCACGAAGAAGCTGCACCTGCGCTCGATCGTGCATGAGCTTCTGTGGTTCCTGTCCGGCGACACCAATATCCGGTATCTTAAGGAGAACGGCGTCTCGATCTGGGACGAGTGGGCGGATGAGGACGGTGATCTCGGGCCGGTCTATGGGCGCCAGTGGCGGCGGTTTCCGGCGGTGCGCGAGAGCCGCGCCGATGACGGCACCGCGCGGCTGCTGCTGACCGAGATCGACCAGATCGCCGATCTGGTGGAGGCGATCCGCCGCACGCCCGACAGCCGCCGGCTGATCGTCTCGGCCTGGAACCCGGGCCAGATCGGCGAGATGGCGCTGCCGCCCTGCCATACGCTCTGGCAGGTGCGGGTGCTGGGCGGGCGGCTACACCTGCAGCTCTATCAGCGCTCGGCCGACATGTTCCTGGGCGTGCCGTTCAACATCGCCTCCTATGCGCTGCTGACGGTGATGCTGGCGCATGTCACGGGCTACGAGCCCGGGGATTTCGTCCATTCCATCGGGGATGCGCATATCTACCTCAACCATCTGGAGCAGGTGCAGACGCAGCTTGCGCGCGATCTGCGGCCACTGCCGACGCTGCGTCTGGCGCGCGAGGTGCCCTCGCTGTTCGAGTTCCGCTTCGAGGATTTCCTGTTCGAGGGCTATGACCCGCACCCCGCCATTCGCGCGCCGGTCGCGGTCTGAGGCGCCGCCATGCTGACCCTGATTGCCGCGCGGGCGCGCTGTGGCGCCATCGGCCGGGACGGGACCATCCCCTGGCATGCGCCCGAGGATCTGCGGCAGTTCCAGCGCGAGACGCTGGGCGGGGCCCTGATCATGGGGCGGCGGACATGGGAGAGCCTGCCGACACGGCCCCTGCCCCGGCGGCTGAACGTCGTCGTCTCGCGCGATGCGGGGCTGGCCGAACATGTCGCGCCCGATCCGCTGGCGGCGCTGGAGACCTGCGCGGCCGAGGGATATTCCCGCGTCTATGGCATTGGCGGCACGGCGATCTATGCGGCGCTGCTGCCCCACGCCCACCGGCTGCTGATCACCGAGGTGGAGACGGACATTCCCGGTGCCGACGCGCATTTTCCCGACTTCGACGAGGGCGACTGGCGGGAGATTGCCCGCCGTCCCCTGCCCGGCCCGCTGCCGATGACGCTGCGCGAGCTTCTGCGCGCTTGAACCGCGCGCCGGAGGGCGCATCTTGGGGGGATCACCCCGGCGGCCCCCCGGAGACCCAGGCATGCCAGACACGCTGCAGACCCCCGAACGGACCAAGCTCGAAGGCGGGCGGCGCTTCGTGATGCACTCGGCCTATGAGCCCGCCGGCGACCAGCCCACCGCGATTGCCGAGATCGCGGCGGCGGTGGAGGCGGGCGAGCGGGACCAGGTGCTGCTGGGCGCGACCGGCACCGGCAAGACCTTCACCATGGCCAAGGTGATCGAGGCGACGCAGCGGCCGGCCATCATCCTCGCGCCCAACAAGACGCTCGCCGCGCAGCTCTACGGCGAGTTCAAGGGGTTCTTTCCCGAGAATGCGGTGGAGTATTTCGTCAGCTACTACGACTACTACCAGCCCGAGGCCTATGTCCCGCGCACCGACACCTTCATCGAGAAGGAATCCCAGATCAACGAGCAGATCGACCGGATGCGCCATGCCGCCACCCGGGCGCTGCTGGAACGCGACGACGTGATCATCGTGGCGTCGGTGAGCTGCATCTACGGCATCGGCTCGGTCGAGACCTACTCGGCCATGACGCAGGAGCTGGAGGTCGGCGGGCTCTATGACCAGCGCAAGGTGATGGCGGAGCTGATCGCGCAGGCCTACCGGCGCAACGACGCGGCGTTCCAGCGCGGCAGCTTCCGGGTGCGGGGAGACGTGCTGGAGCTGTGGCCCGCGCACCTGGAGGACCGCGCCTGGCGGTTTTCCTTCTTCGGGGAGGAGCTGGAGGCGATCACCGAATTCGACCCGCTGACGGGGGCCAAGACCGACAGTTTCGACAAGATCCGGGTCTACGCCAATTCCCATTACGTCACACCGCGCCCGACGCTGCAGCAGGCGACCAAGGGCATCCGCGAGGAGCTGCGCCAGCGGCTCAAGCAGCTGGAGGGAGAGGGCAAGCTGCTGGAGGCGCAGCGGCTGGAGCAGCGTACGCAGTTCGACCTGGAGATGCTGGAGGCCACGGGCATCTGCAACGGGATCGAGAACTACTCGCGGTATCTCACCGGCCGGGCGCCGGGCGAGCCGCCGCCCACGCTGTTCGAGTTCATCCCCGACCATGCCATCGTCTTTGCCGACGAGAGCCATGTGAGCGTGCCGCAGATCGGGGGGATGTACCGGGGCGACTACCGGCGGAAATTCACGCTGGCCGAACACGGGTTCCGGCTGCCGTCCTGCATGGACAACCGCCCGCTGAAGTTCGAGGAATGGGACGCGATGCGGCCGCAGTCGGTGTTCGTCTCGGCCACCCCCGCGGCGTGGGAGCTGGAGCAGACGGGGGGCGTGTTCACCGAACAGGTGATCCGGCCCACCGGCCTGATCGACCCGCAGGTGGAGATCCGCCCCGTGAAGATGCAGGTGGACGACCTGCTGGACGAGGTGCGCAAGGTGGCCGCGGCCGGCATGCGGTCGCTGGTGACCGTGCTGACCAAGCGCATGGCCGAGGATTTGACCGAATACCTGCACGAGCAGGGCATCCGGGTGCGCTACATGCACTCCGACATCGACACGATCGAGCGGATCGAGATCATCCGCGACCTGCGGCTGGGGGCCTTCGACGTGCTGGTGGGGATCAACCTGCTGCGCGAGGGGCTCGACATCCCCGAATGCGGGCTGGTGGCGATCCTGGACGCGGACAAGGAGGGATTCCTGCGCTCGGAAACCTCGCTGATCCAGACCATCGGGCGGGCGGCGCGGAACGCCGACGGGCGAGTGATCATGTATGCCGACCGGGTGACGGGCTCGATGGAGCGCGCCATGGCCGAGACCGAGCGGCGGCGCACCAAGCAGATCGCCTACAACGAGGCGCACGGCATCACCCCGCAGACCATCCGCAAGAATGTCGAGGATGTGCTGGCCGGGCTGTGGCAGGGCGACACCGACCAGAGCCGCGTCACCGCCAAGGTGGACAAGCCGCTGGTGGGGGCGAACCTGGCGGCGCATCTGGACGGGCTGCGCGCGCAGATGCGCAAGGCCGCCGAGAACCTGGAATTCGAGGAGGCCGCGCGGCTGCGCGACGAGGTCAAGCGGCTGGAGGCGGTGGATCTGGCGGTCTCGGACGACCCGCTCGCGCGGCAATCCGCGGTGGAGGAGGCGGCCGAGGCCGCGACCCGCGCCAAGGGCCGCTCCACCGCGGGACGGGCCGGGCAGCGCGGCGGCAAGGCCCGGCGGCGACGCTGAGCCATTCTTCCGGGCCGCGCCGCGCTGCGGCAAGAATCTTGCTGCATCCCATTGCATCCCGGGCCGGGACAGGGTTTTAGCTGCAGCCGGAGTCGAACGGCGCCCGCCCCGGCGCGGGCCGCAGCGAAAGGGACATGGCAATGGCACGCTCGATGTATGTGGACCGCGCGGGGCTGCAGGTGGCCGCCCCCCTGGCGGAGTTCGTGGAGACGCAGGCGATCCCCGGCACGGGCGTCGAGCCTGCGGCGTTCTGGGACGGCTTCGCGGCGATCCTGCGCGACCTGACCCCGCGCAACCGGGAGCTGCTCGCGACCCGCGAGACGCTGCAGAAACAGATCGACGACTGGCACCGGGGCCGGCGCAACCAGGCGCACGACCACGAGGCCTACAAGGCGTACCTCGCCGAGATCGGGTATCTGCGGCCCGAGGGCGGGGATTTCGAGATCGACACCTCGAACATCGACCCCGAGATCGCCACCACGCCGGGGCCGCAGCTCGTGGTGCCCATCACGAACGCGCGCTATGCGCTCAACGCCGCCAACGCGCGCTGGGGCAGCCTGTACGACGCGCTCTATGGCACGGACGCCATCGGCAGCCCGGCGCCCGCGGGCGGCTATGACCGGGGCCGGGGCGCGCGGGTGGTGGCGCGGGCGCGGGTGTTCCTGGACGAGGCGTTTCCGGTGGCGGGGCTGAGCCACGCCGACGCGCGGCGCTATCACGTGCAGGGCGGCGCGCTGCTGGTGGACGACCACCCGCTGGAGGATCCGTCGAAATTCGCGGGCTACCGGGGCCATCCGCGGGCGCCCGAGGCGGTGCTGCTGCGCAACAACAACCTGCATGTGGAGCTGGTGTTCGACCGCACTCACATGGTCGGCGCGCGGGATCAGGCGGGGCTGGCGGATATCCGGCTGGAGGCGGCGATTTCGGCCATCATGGACTGCGAGGATTCGGTGGCCTGCGTGGATGCCGAAGACAAGGTGGCCGCCTATGCCAACTGGCTGGGGCTGATGAAGGGCGATTTGAGCACGACATTTGCCAAGGGCGGCAAGGAGATGACCCGCGCCATGGCGCCTGACCGGATCTTCACGGCGCCGGATGGCGGGGAAATCACGCTGAAGGGCCGCGCGCTTATGCTGGTGCGCAATGTGGGCCACCTGATGACCAACCCCGCGATCCTCGATGCCGAGGGGAAGGAGGTGTTCGAGGGGCTGATGGACGCGGCGCTGACGACCCTGATCGCGCTGCACGATCTGCAGAAGACCGAGGGGCTGCGGAACTCGCCCGCAGGCTCGGTCTATGTGGTGAAGCCGAAGATGCACGGGCCCGACGAGGTCGCGTTTGCCGACGAGACGTTCAGCCGCGTCGAGGCGCTGCTGGGGCTGCCGCGCTACACCGTGAAGCTGGGGATCATGGACGAGGAGCGGCGGACCTCGGTGAACCTCAAGGAGTGCATCCGGGCGGCGAAGCATCGGGTGTGCTTCATCAACACGGGCTTCCTCGACCGGACGGGCGACGAGATCCATACCTCGATGGAGGCCGGGCCGTTCAGCCGCAAGGACTTCATCAAACGCAAGTCGTGGATCACGGCCTACGAGAACCTCAACGTCGACATCGGGCTCGAGTGCGGGCTGTCGGGGCGGGCGCAGATCGGCAAGGGCATGTGGGCGATGCCCGACCGCATGGCCGCGATGCTGGAGCAGAAGATCGAGCATCCGCGGGCGGGGGCAACCTGCGCCTGGGTGCCCTCGCCCACGGCGGCCACGCTGCATGCGCTGCATTACCACCGGATCGACGTGTTCGCGGTGCAGGACGGCCTGCGCAAGGGCGGCCGGCGGGCGCATGTGGACGGGCTGCTGGACATGCCGCTGGCGGCGTTCCGCAAGTGGCGGCCCGAGCAGATCCGGCGCGAGGTGGAGAACAACGCGCAGGGCATCCTGGGCTATGTCGTGCGCTGGGTGGACCAGGGGGTGGGCTGTTCCAAGGTGCCCGACATCAACGATGTGGGGCTGATGGAGGACCGGGCGACCTGCCGCATCTCGGCCCAGCACATCGCCAACTGGCTGCACCATGGCGTGGTGTCGGAGGGCGAGGTCGAGGAGGTGCTGCGCCGGATGGCGGAGATCGTCGACCGGCAGAATTCGGGCGATGCGGCCTATGTGCCGATGGCGCCGCGGTTCGACGGGCAGGCCTTCCTCGCGGCGCGCGAGCTGGTGCTGGAGGGGCGGGTGCAGCCTTCGGGCTATACCGAGCCGGTGCTCCACGCCCGGCGGCTGCAGCGCAAGGCGGAGCTGGCGGAGGCCTGAGACCAACGGCCCCGGAGAATGACCGCAGCCTGCGCGGCAGCCGCATCATGCGTGACGGCCGATGCAATTGGACCGGTCAACACCCAGGGCCATTGACATGAGGCGGGCTCAGGTGTCGGGAAGCTCGCGCGGGATGGCGAAGGCCTCGGCCACGCCGCCCGCGGGCCCGACGGCGCCCCAGTCGGCGAGGTCGAAGCGCGCGATCAGCGTGGCGCAGGTGGGGTAGTCGGCGAAGCGGGGGTGCTTGGGCGGCTCGTCCAGCAGCCAGCGGGCGAAGGCGGCGATGCCGGGGTTGTGGCCGAGCATCAGGACGGTGTCGGCCTCGGCGGTCTGCAGCGCGCGCAGCATCACGTCGGGGCCGGCGTGGTAGAGCGCGTCGAGGAAGCGGATTTCGGGCGTGCCGCCCAGTTCGGGGGCCATGAGGTCCCAGGTCTCGCGGGTGCGGGCGGCGGTGGAGACGAGCGCCTCGCCGGGCCTTGCGCCCTGGGCCGCCAACCACTTGCCCATGCGGACGGCGGCCTTGCGGCCCCGGGGGTTGAGGGTGCGGGCACGGTCGTGGCCCACCGGGTCGGTCCAGTCGGATTTCGCGTGCCGCACCAGGATCAATCGCAAGGGCATGGCTACTCCTCTCCGCCCGGATGGAACTGTCGCATGTGATAGGCCGATTGCGCCGGCTCGCGGCCGAAGGCCTGCGAGACCGGGCAGGCCCGGCGCACCGCGCAGCCCTGCCCCATGCAGTCCGCGCCGTCGGGGGTGTCGAGGAAGCTGCGGCAGGCCGGGATGTCGTAGCCCTCGGCGCC
>SKMM01000144.1 GCA_007121055.1 Paracoccaceae bacterium
GCCCACCCCGCCACCGCCGGGGCGCGCCCGCCCCGGGCCCGGGCGTGTGGCCGTCGGGGCTTGAGACGCCGGGCGATTCGCCCTAACGACCCTCCACCTGACCGCGCGGGGCTGCCATGAAGTTTCTCGATCTTGCCAGGGTGCAGATCCGGTCCGGTTCAGGCGGAGCGGGCTGCGCCAGTTTCCGCCGCGAGAAGTTCGTGGAATTCGGCGGGCCCGACGGCGGCGACGGCGGCCGCGGCGGCGATGTCTGGGCCGAGGCGGTGGACGGGCTCAACACGCTGATCGACTTCCGCTACCAGCAGCATTTCTTCGCCAAGAACGGCCGCCCCGGCATGGGCCGGCAGCGCACCGGCAAGGATGGCGACGACATCGTGCTGCGCGTGCCGGCGGGCACCGAGATCCTGGACGAGGATGGCGAGACGGTGCTCGCGGATCTGACCCGGGTGGGCGAGCGCATCCTGCTGGCCAAGGGCGGCAATGGCGGCTGGGGCAATGTCCATTTCAAGACCGCCACCAACCAGGCGCCGCGCCGGGCCAACCCGGGGCAGGAGGGGGTGGAGCGCACCCTCTGGCTGCGGCTGAAGCTGATCGCGGATGCCGGCCTGCTGGGCCTGCCCAACGCCGGCAAGTCGACCTTTCTGGCCGCGACCTCCAACGCCCGGCCGAAGATCGCGGATTACCCCTTCACCACGCTGGTGCCCAATCTGGGCGTCGTGGGGGTGGATGGTCGCGAATTCGTGGTGGCGGACATTCCGGGCCTGATCGAGGGCGCCTCCGAAGGCCGGGGCCTCGGGGATCGGTTTCTGGGGCATGTGGAGCGCTGTGCGGTCCTGTTGCATCTGGTCGACGGCACCTCCGAGACGGTGGTCGAGGACCACGCCGTGATCCTGCGCGAACTCGCGGCCTATGCGCCCGGCATGATGGGCAAGCCGCGGATCACGGTCCTCAACAAGGTCGACGCGCTGGACGAGGCCACGCGGGCCGAGCGGCTGGCCGCGCTGGAGGCCGTCGCGGGCCCGGTCATGGCGATGTCGGGTGCCTCGGGCGAGGGGGTGCGTGAGGTGCTGCGGGCGCTGGCGGCGGTGGTCGTGCGCGCCCGCAAGCCCGTGGCCGAGGAGGGGGCATGGCAGCCCTGAACCCGCGGTCCGCGGCGGGCCTGTCGGGCGCGCGCCGGTTGGTGGTCAAGATCGGCTCGGCGCTGCTGGTGGAGGGCGGGCAGCTGCGCGAGGGCTGGCTTGCGACCCTTACGCAGGATGTGGCGGGCCTGCGGGCGCGGGGGATGGACGTGGTACTGGTCTCCTCGGGGTCCATCGCGCTGGGGCGCGGGGTGCTGGGGATCGACGACCCCGATCCAGCCCTGGAGCGGTCGCAGGCTGCTGCGGCCGTGGGGCAGATCCGGCTGGCGGGGGCCTATCAGGCGGCGCTGGCGCCCCATGGCATCACCGCGGCGCAGGTGCTGGTGACGCTGGAGGACACCGAGGACCGGCGGCGGTATCTGAACACCCGCGCCACGCTGGAGACGCTGCTGGGCCTCGGCGCGGTGCCCATCGTGAACGAGAACGACACCGTGGCCACGGACGAGATCCGCTATGGCGACAACGACCGGCTGGGGGCCCAGGTGGCGGTGACGGTGGGCGCGGATGTGCTGGTGCTGCTGTCGGATGTGGACGGGCTCTACACCGCCAACCCCCAGACCGACCCGGGCGCGCGGCATCTGGCCGAGGTCGCGCGGGTGACGTCGGAGGTGGAGGCGATGGCGGGGGGCGCCGCCTCGCGCCTGTCGCGGGGGGGCATGGTGACCAAGCTGATGGCCGCCAAGACGGCGACAGCGGCGGGCTGCGCCATGGCGATCACGCTGGGCAGCCGGATGCACCCTCTGCGGGCGCTGGAGGAGGGCGCACGCGCCACCTGGTTCACCGCGCAGGGCGATCCGCAGGCCGCGCGCAAGCGCTGGATTGCCGGGATGAAGGAGCGCGGCCGGCTGCGTATCGACGCAGGCGCCGTGGTTGCGCTGCGGGCGGGGCGGTCGCTGTTGCCCGCCGGCGTGGTGGCGGTGACGGGACGCTTCGGGCGCGGCGATCCGGTGGGGATCGAGGGGCCGGACGGCACGCGCCTCGGCCTCGGCCTCGTGCGCTATACCGCCGAGGAGGCCGCGGCCATCGCCGGGCGGCGTTCGGGTGACATCGCCTCCGTGCTGGGCTATCCCGGTCGGGCGGCGCTGATCCACAGGGACGACATGGTGCTATGAAGGATTTCCCCGACATCCAGGCGCTGATGGACGACATGGGCCGGCGCGCGCGCCGTGCGGCCGAGGATCTGGGCAGCACCCCCGGCGACCAGCGCGCCCGCGCCTTGCGTGCCGCCGCCGCCGCCCTGCGCGCGGCCCGCACGGAGCTTCTGACCGCCAACGGCCATGACATGGCCGAGGCGCAGGGCAGGGGCCTCGCGCCCGCCATGCTCGACCGGCTGATGCTGGACGAGGGGCGCGTGGACGCCATCGCCAAGGGGCTCGAGGCCGTGGCCGACCAGCCCGATCCGCTGGGCCAGGTCATGGCCGAATGGGACCGCCCCTCTGGCCTGCACATCCAGCGCGTCCGCACCCCCCTCGGCGTGATCGGCGTGATCTTCGAGAGCCGACCCAACGTCACCGCCGACGCGGGCGCCCTGTGTCTCAAGGCCGGCAACGCCGTGATCCTGCGCGGCGGCTCGGAAAGCTTCCACTCGGCGCAGGTGATCCACGCCTGCCTGCTGGCGGGCCTGCGCGAGGCAGGCCTGCCTGAAGACGCGATCCAGATCGTCCCCACCCGCGACCGCGCCGCCGTGGCCGAGATGCTGCGGATGACCGCCCATCTCGACGTGATCGTGCCGCGCGGCGGCAAGGGCCTCGTGGGTCTCGTGCAGGCGGAGGCGCGGGTGCCGGTCTTCGCCCATCTCGAAGGCATCTGCCACGTCTATGTCGACGCCGCGGCCGACCCCGAAAAAGCCCGCGCCGTGGTCCTGAACGCCAAGACCCGCCGCACCGGCATCTGCGGCGCCGCCGAATGCCTGCTGATCCACCAAGGCATCGCGGACAGCCTCGGCGCGCAGATCATCGCCGATCTCGCCGCCGCCGGGGTGGAGATCCGCGCGGGCGAGGGACTGCAGCACCTCCCCGGCACCACCCCCGCCGCGCCCGAGGATTTCGGCCGCGAATTCCTTGCCCCCATCATCGCCGCAGCCATCGTCGAGGATACCGACGCCGCCATCGCCCATATCCGCCGGTACGGCTCGGGCCACACCGAGGCGATCCTGACCGAGGACGACGCGCAGGCCGCGCGCTTCTTCGCCCGCCTCGACAGCGCGATCCTGATGCGCAACGCGTCCACCCAGTTCGCCGACGGGGGCGAGTTCGGCATGGGCGCCGAGATCGGCATCGCCACCGGCAAGCTGCACGCCCGCGGGCCGGTGGGGGCCGAGCAACTGACGTCGTTCAAGTATCTGGTCACCGGAAACGGCACCGTCCGTCCCTGACCGTCAAGGGGCCGTCCCTACCGGAGGCGCCCACAAGCCCTGCCCTGCGCTGGGTCCAGCCCGACCCCAGAATCGACCGTGTCCGCCCATCCGTCCGCCGGATGGGCCGGAGCGCGTGCAGGCCCCTCTGGTGTTCAGTATGGTGGACAAGGCTGCCGCGAATGCCCCTCGCGCGCACGGGCACACCCCCATCACCTCAGCCCTCCACGGCACCTTCGGCCGCGGCCGGCCGCACAGAGCGTGGCGTCAGTTGCTGGCGGCGTTCACGCGCAGCGCGTCCTGCAGGGCGGCCGCGCCATCCTCGGGTTTCCAGTGGCCGGCGCGTTGCAGCGCCTCGGCGACCTCGCGGGGCATGTAGGTCTCGTCGTGCTTGGCCAGGATCTCGGTGGCGCGGAACACGCCGTCTTCGAGGCGGCCCATGCCCACCATCCCCTCGCCCTCGGCGAAGAGGTCCGGCAGGACACCGGCGAACACCACCGGAATGTCGGCCGCGCCATCGGTCACGACAAAGCGCACCTCATAGCCGTCGCCGCGCACCACCGTCCCGGGGGCGACCAGCCCGCCCAGCCGGAACACCTCGTTCGGGCCCGGCGGTTCGGCGATGATGTCCGAGGGCGCGCGGAAGAAATTGATCCCGTCCCGCATGGCATAGCCGATCAGCGCCGTGGACAGCGCCAGCGCCACCGCGGCCACCAGCACGATCTGGATCCGGCGTTGCTTCTTGAGGTTCTTCATTCCCGCCTCGCTCGACCCTGCGCAAACACCACCCTCAGGGGAAGACCGGCGGCAGGGTCAGCCCGGCGGTCTCCTCGGCTCCGAGCATCAGGTTGGCGTTCTGCACCGCCTGTCCCGACGAGCCCTTGGTTAAATTGTCCAGCGCGACCACCACCATGGCCCGCCCGGGCATGCGGTCGCCTACCACGCCTATATGCACGAAGTTGGAGCCGCGCACATGCCTTGTGGAGGGGACTGCGCCAAAAGGCAGCACATGGACGAAGAACTCCAGATCATATCGGCGTGAGAGGCTGGCGTGCACCTCCTTCGGATCGCCGTCGACATAGATGGACGCGAGGATGCCGCGGTTCATCGGCGCCAGATGCGGGGTGAACTGCACCCGCACCTCGCGCCCCGCGGCGCGGGTGAATTCCTGGTCGAACTCGCCCAGATGCCGGTGGGTGCCGCCCACGGCATAGGGGTGGGTGCCCTCGGACAGCTCCGCGTGCAGCAGGTTCTCCTTCAGCGTCCGCCCCGCGCCCGACACGCCGGCCTTGAGGTCGATGACGATCCGGTCGGGATCGATCACCTTGTCCTCCAGCAGCGGCCGGATGCCATAGATGCCGGCCGCGGCGTTGCAGCCGGTGCCGGCCACCAGCCGCGCGGTCTCGATGTCGTTGCGGTAGAATTCGGTCAGGCCATAGACCGCCTCGGCCTGCAGCTCGGGGGCGCTGTGCGGCTTGCCGTACCAGCGCTCATAGGCCGAAAGGTCGCGCAGCCGGAAATCGGCCGAGAGGTCCACGATGCGCAGGCTGCGCGGCAGCTCGGAAATCACCGCCTGGCTGGTGGCGTGGGGCAGGGCGCAGAACACCAGCTCCACCTTGTCGAAATTCATGTCCTCGATGCGCTGCAGCCGGGGCAGGGCCTCGACCGCGAGGTGGGGGAACACCTCACCCATCGCCATCCCGGCCTTGCGGTCGCCCGACAGCGCCACGATGTCCATGGTGGGGTGGGTGGCGATCAGCCGCACGAGCTCGGCGCCCGTGTACCCGCTCGCGCCCAGGATCGCGACCTTGCGGCTCATGTCTTCCCCTCTGTGCCCGCCCGCGTTTCCGGGCCTTGCGCAACAAGGCGCAGCCCTAGCCCGACTGCGCGGCCTTGCCAACCATCTGCGGACAGCCGGCGTCAGGCCGCGCGGAAGGCGGTGGCGCGGCGCAGCAGCCTGGTGGCCTGCGCGCCCACCCGCCCGGGCTCGCCCGTGGTCAGGAAGTCGGGCTGCGTTCCCGGCCCCAGCATCTCCGGCCGCCGGGCGAGGTAATCCGCCAAGCTCTCGGCCACGATATCGGGCTGGGAAAAGACCCGCACCCCCGGGCCCAGCGCCTCGGCAAAGGCCGCCTCCATCAGTGGGTAATGCGTGCAGCCCAGCACCGCGGCCTCGGGCGCCGGCATCCGCCGCTTCAGCGCCGCGACATGGCTTGCCACCAGCGCCTCGGCGAGCTCCGTGTCCCCCTCCTCGATGGCATCCACGAGGCCGCCGCAGGGCTGCGCCTCCACATCCACCCCGATGGCGCGGAACGCCAGCTCGCGCTGGAACGCGCGCGAGCGCACTGTGGCGGGCGTGGCGAACAGTGCGACATGCCGCACCGCGACCTCGCGCGGGGGCGAGTTGTCGCCCCATTGCCGCTCCGTCAGCGCCTCGATCAGCGGCACGAACACACCGAGCACGCGCTTGTCCGCTGGCACCCAGGTCTCCTGCATCCGGCGCAGGGCTGCGGCCGAGGCGGTGTTGCACGCCAGAAGCACCATATCGCAGCCCTCGTCCCACAGCCGCTCCACCCCCGCGCAGGTCAGGCGGAAGATGTCGTCAGCCTCGCGCGTGCCATAAGGGGCATGGGCGTTGTCGCCCAGATAGACGAAGGGCACCTCCGGCAGCCGCGCGCGCAACGCCTGCAGCACCGTCAGTCCGCCCAGACCCGAATCGAACACGCCCACCGCCATGGCCATCCCCCGACACACTCCTCTGCCGTGATACGCGCCCTCGACCGGCGACGCCAAGGCCCTCGGTGCGCGCCCGGGCTACTGTCGCCCGGCGCACCCGGCACACCCGCCGCATAGGGGCTGGACGTCCCCCCCATCACTTGCTAGACGGCGCTCATTCCGGCGTAGCTCAGCGGTAGAGCAGTTGACTGTTAATCAATTGGTCGCAGGTTCGAATCCTGCCGCCGGAGCCAAAACATCTCTTAAGACCAATGGGTTGTGGCTGATTGGGTTGGCGGCCGCCAAGGAGCTCTGTCCGAGGGTAACAACTAGGGTAACATGCGAAGACGGGCGCGGTCATCTCACCCGGTGCTTGGCTGATAGAACACCCACTCATGAGACCCGGACGTGGTTGATGGTAGGGAGCCGACTCAAGTAGGGCAGATTGCGCTCCGAGCTGTCAGGTACATGGGATGGATGAGCCCGATCCGGAGCCGTGTGTCGCGCGGCTGACAGCACCTCGGACCAGCAAGCCTGTCAGACGTTCCGTGAGGGCCCGGACCTTCCGCTTCTCGCCGCCTAATCCGCCCCAACCGTCCTCGCTTCGAGGCGAAGACAACTTACTCTTCGTCACTCAAAGCGTTGCAAGACACGCTTAGGATCGCCAGTGTAAGGATCGCTGGCTCCGGCGAAGTGAACCGCGCCGGGTCTGCCGGAGGCTGGTTTGGCTTAGTTACGCGGCCATAGGCCCGGCTTCCAGAGCGGCGTAGAAGTTGGCCTCGGCTTCGGCTGGCGGGATGTTCCCGATGGGCTCCAGCAGGCGGCGGTTGTTGAACCAGTCCACCCATTCCAGCGTGGCGTATTCCACAGCCTCGGAACTGCGCCATGGTCCGCGGCGGTGGATGACCTCGGCCTTGAACAGGCCGTTGATGGTCTCGGCCAGGGCGTTGTCGTAGCTGTCGCCGACGCTGCCGACCGAGGGTTCGATGCCTGCGTCGGCGAGGCGCTCGGAGTAGCGGATGGACAGGTATTGCGAGCCCCTGTCGCTGTGGTGGACCAACCCCATGCCCTTCCCAGGGCGGCGATCATGCACCGCCTGTTCCAGGGCATCGAGGACGAACCCCGTATGCGCCGAGGTGCTGACACGCCAGCCGACGAGCTTGCGGGCGTAAGCGTCGATGACGAAAGCCACGTAGACGAAGCCCTTCCAGGTGGCGACGTAGGTGAAGTCGCTGACCCACAGCA
>SKMM01000117.1 GCA_007121055.1 Paracoccaceae bacterium
ATGGCCAATGCCGAGCCCGCCCGCGTTGAGGACGCCCGGCTTGTCCAGTCCGAGTTCACGCGGCGCGCCAGCCTCCTGTGGCGGACGTTGGCCGGCGGGTGGTGACGGGCCGGTGGATGCGGTCCGGTCCGGCGCCCCGGGTAAGGGGCCGTCGGCCGCCGGGGTGTAAGCCCAAGTGCCCCAGACACGCGACCGGGCAAATGATTTCCTTGGTCCTGGCTTGGTTATCGCACCATACCCGCGCCGCCCCGGGCGGGCCTTGCTGTCTGAGGATTTTGCTCATCCTGCATGATCGCATGCCGTGGATCTGGGTGGGGCGCCACCGCGACGACAGCCAGTACCAGCGCGGCGTCAGCCGCCAGCTGCGCGCCGAGATCGGCGGCGATGCGGGCAAACCGCGCGACATCGCCACCGAGACCGGCATCGGCCACCGCTTCGCCGACGCTTGAGCCGGGTTCAGCCCCGCAACACCCGGCTGGAGGGGTGGTTGCGGCGCGACCGCGCACGGGTCGTTCGGCAGAGATCCAGCATCAGCGGAGCCAGGTGCCGGGGGAGCATCACCGCGATGGTCACGGCGTGGCCGAAGTCGTCCATGTCGCCGGTGGTGCCGCCGCTGATCACCATCAGCGCCATGCCGTCGCGCGGATGGCCGACCTCGACCGCTTCGACTCCCGCGGTGCGGGTGATCACGCCCAAGAGCCGGCTTGCCCGGAGCCGCTCTGGCACCTCCGGCAGTGCCCCCAGCGCGGGCGGTCTGGTCCACTCCGCGCGGCGAACATCACCACCGACCAGGGGATCAAGGCCGGCGGCCCCACCACCACCAGCCCGGTGTGCAGCGGGAACCGCCGCCAGCCCCGCCCGGCGGCCAGGTCGCCGACCGCGACGATCCCAAGCCCGCCGGAGATGCGCGGCGCCGGCACCGCGAGGTTGACGGTCCGATCGCGCGCCGCGGCCGTCAGCGTATCGGGAAGCAGGCTGCCGCCAGCCTTGGTGAAGGCGGACATCGCGTGGAACAGCCATTGTCGCATGGCGCCGGCGCGCCCAACGTGCCGGTGATGATGCATATGGCCACCGCCTCCGCGGCCAGCGCCGGTGGCCTGTGCCTGTCCGGAGACATCACCGGTACACCCGTCTGCGCCGGACCCGACGCGGACGCCGGCGGGATGGTCGGCGCGCCGGATGAGTGCGCCGTCCGATGAGTCGGTGGCGCCGTCGCTTTGGCCGCCCGCGTCGATGGCCCGACCCCGCGCGTTACCACTACTGACCGTGGTCCTTGGCCTGCCGCCCAAGCTCTGCGCCCCCGCGGGTGCACCCACTCGGGCCTCGCCATCGCCGCCGACCTCGCCGAGGGAATTGGCGGCAGTCGCACCTTCCCGCCCGCCCCGGGCGTTTGCCTCACGGCGCGGCTCGACCTTCCGGCCCGAGGGGCTTCAGATCCAGGCAGGCGCACGGTGGCGCGGGTCAGCCCTGCCCCCTGCCGCGGAAGGTCCGGCAGAACGGGCGGGCGGTGCCGCGCGGTGGGGGCCGTCCCTTCCGATCGTGCGCTCTGGGCCAAGGAGGGAGGGAGCCCCACCGCGCGGGCGCCGGGACGGATCGGGGGAGCGGAGATGTCCCACCCCGTGATGCGACCGGGTGTGACCTGACGGCGTGGCCTGCGGGTCGGGAGGCGACCTGCGGGGTTGTCCCGAGTGGTGTGGGCCGGTGTCGTCAGCAGCCGATGCGGACCGGGAGCCACGCGCAGGTTGGACAGCAGACGCCGATGGCGGCCTTCAGGCCGCAGGGTGTCGATGGCGGGCGGGGTGGCAGAGGGGGGCGCGCGCCGGGGCTGTCCCTACGGGTCGGGGGAGCAAAGTTCCGATATGCGGAAAGAAAAATTCCTTATGAAGGAAAGGCGGGGGTCAACATCGGTGCGGTGGGGGGCTAACGTCCCAGGCGGAGGAGCGTCTGGGGCGGCGTCGGAGGATCGCCGGCCGCGGCGGTGCGGCGACGCGAGGGGGGAGTGATGCCGGCACGATCGGCAGAGCGCGTGACAGGCGCCACGTCGGACGCGACGTCGCTGTCCAAGGCGCTGGCGATCCTGCGGATGGTGGCGCGGCGGAACCTGCGCGGCGTCCGGGCCGCCGAGGTGTGCCGGCAGACCGGGTTGAGCACCACAACCACGCATCGACTGCTCCACGCGCTGCTGGATGAGGGGTTCCTGAGCCTCGACCCCTATTCGCGGCGCTATTTCCTGGGCACGGAGGCGGCGCTGCTGGGGACGGCGGCGGGATGGATGGTGCTGCCGCAGGAGCTGCGCCAGCCGGTGCGGGGCGCGATCGAGCAGGTCGCCGGGCGGACCGGGGACACGGCCTATCTGTCTGTGCGCCAGGACAGCACGGCGGTCTGCGTGGGCAAGGCGCCGGGGTCGTTCGCGGTGTCGGCCAACACGCTGGATGTGGGCGCCCGGCGCCCTCTGGGGGTGGGGGCGGGGAGCCTCGCGTTGCTGGCAGCCGCGCCGCCGGCCGAGGCCGAGGCGATCATCCGGGCGCATGGCGAGCTCTACACCCGCTACGGCCGGCTGACCGCCGAGCATGTGCGCGCGGCGGTGGCGGCGGCGCGGGAATGGGGCCATGCCTTCAACGATTCGCTGATCATCGAGGGGGTGGGGGCCATCGGCGTGCCGGTGCATGACCCGCGCGCAGGGCCCGACGCGCCCCCGGTCGCCGCGATCTCGGTCGCGGCGATCACCTCCCGGTTGCGGCCCGAACGCCGCGCCGAGATCTGCGCCGCGATCCGCGCGGCGCTGGCCCAGATCCACCTGTCCGACCGGAGGCCTGCCGATGCAGCCGATCAGGTTCTTTGAGCGCGCCGTGACCCGCTGGCCCGAGGCGGTCGCGGTGGAGTGCGGCGGCGAAAGCCAGAGCTATGGCGCGCTGGCGGCGCGGGTGGCGACGCTGGCGGCCGGGTTGCAGGGGCTCGACCCGCGCCCGGGATCGCGGGTGGCGATCTGCTGCGCCAACGACATCGCGCATCTGACGGCCTGGCTGGCGGTGCTGGCGGCGGGCAAGGTCTGGGTGCCGCTCTATCCGCGCAACCCCGAGGCCGAGCTGGCCCGTGCGGCGGCATTCACCCGGGCGAGCATTGTCATCACCACCGAGGCGCTGCGGCCGGCGCTGTCGATCGAGGGCGCGCAGGTGGTCCTGGCCGAGGGCCGCGGCGCGGGCACCCTCGAGGGGCTGATCGCGGCGCATGCGGGCGAGGCGCCGGTGGCCCACCGCCAGCCGGGCGACGCCACGCAGGCCATCAAGTTCACCGGCGGCACCACCGGCCGCCCCAAGGGGGTGATGCAGCCCCACCGGGCCTGGACCACCAACATCGTCACCCAGATCGCGGCCTGGGGCCTTCAGCCCGGGGACCGCTATCTGGCCGGGGCGCCGATCACCCATGGCACCTCGACCTACATCCTGCCGACGCTGGCCACCGGCGGCACGCTGGTGCTGATGGACCGGCCGAGCACCGAAGAGACGCTGGACGCGCTGAAACATGCGGCCATCACCACGACGTTCCTGCCGCCCACGGTGCTCTACATGCTGCTGCAGCAGCCCGGCGTGGCGGGGGAGTACCCGCATCTGCGCAACATCGTCTATGGCGCGGGCCCGATGCGCCCGGGCGAGATCGCGCGGGCGCAGTCGGTGTTCGGCCCGGTCATCGCCTCGACCTACGGCCAGACCGAGGCGCCGCAGATCGCCACCATGATCTCTGCGCAGGAGCTTCTGCGCGAGGACAAGCGCGCCTCGGTGGGGCGCGAGACCATGCTGACGGAGGTCGCGGTGCTCGACCCCGAGGGGCGGCGGTTGGGGCCGGGCGAGACCGGCGAGATCGTCATCGCGGGGGATCTGGTGATGACCGGCTACTGGGACCAGCCCGACGTGACGGCGCGCACGCTGCGCGACGGATGGTTGCACACCGGCGATCTGGGGTACATCGACGAGGACGGCTTCGTGTTCATCCGCGGCCGGGCCAAGGACATGATCATCAGCGGCGGGTTCAACGTCTATCCCGCCGACGTGGAGCCCGCCATCGGCGCGCATCCGGCGGTGGCCGATTGCGCCGTGTTCGGGGTGCCGGACGACAAGTGGGGCGAGGCGGTGCAGGCGGCGGTGCAGCTCGTGCCCGGCACCGCCGCGGGCGAGGGGCTGGCGCGCGACATCCTGGCCTTCGTGCGCGACCGCGTGGGGCCCGTGCGCACGCCCAAGAGCATCACCTTCTACGACGCCGTGCCGCGCAACCAGATCGGCAAGCTGCAAAAGGACGTGCTGGTGGCCGATTTCGCCGCCCGCGCCGCCAGGGAGACATCGCAGACATGACCAAGGCTCCGACAACGGCGCTGTGCCGTTACACCGACACGCAGATCTTCTATCGCGACCGCGACCTCGTCGGCGACCTGATGGCCGGCGGCAGCGGCGATTTCGTGGCCCTGATGATGGCCCATATCCTGGGCCGCGAGGTTTCGCCCCGCGAGGTGCGGGTGATGAACGCGATCCTGATCACGATGATGGAACACGGGCTGACGCCCTCGGCCATCGCCACGCGGTCGGTCTACATGAGCGCGCCCGAGAACCTGCAGGGCGCGGTGGCGGCGGGGCTTCTGGCGGTGGGCAGCCAGTTCGTGGGCACCATCGAGAACAACGCCCGCCTGCTGGCGCGGATGGTGGCGGCGCCGGAGGCCGCGCGCGCCGATCTGGCCGCCGAGATCGTGGCCGAGTACCGCGCCGCCGGCCGCCGCATGCCGGGCTTCGGCCATCACCTGCACCGCCCCGACGACCCGCGCGCGCTTAAGCTGCTGGAGATCGGCGCCGAGGAGGGGCTGGAGGGCGGCCATATCGCTGCGTTGCGGCTTCTGGGAGATGCGGTGGACGCGGCGGCGGGGCGCCACATCACCATCAACGCCACTGGCGCGACCGCGGCGCTGATGGGCGACATGGGCATCCCGGTGGAGCTGATGCGCGGCTTTGCAGTGATCTCGCGCGCGGCCGGGCTGGTGGCGCATATCGCCGAGGAGCGCGCGCGCCCCTCGGGGCGGTTCATCTGGGAGCTGGTGGACAAGGCCATCCCGTTTGACGCGGATGGCCCGTCGGGGGGACGTGATGGCGGGTGATTACGCGCTGGTCACGGGGGGCGCGCGCAACATCGGCGCGGCGATTGCCGAGCGGCTGTCGGCGGACGGGCTGCGGGTGATCGTGGTCGACCGGGTTCCGCCCGAGCATGACGCGCTGGAGGAGTTCGTTGAGCTCGACCTCGGCGACACCGCGGCGCTGCCGGGGCGGCTGGCGGCTGTGGTGGCGGGGCGGCGGGTGACGCGGCTGGTCAACAACGCGGGCATCGTGGCGCCGGCGTCGCTGGAGGCCACGGACATGGCGGATTTCGACCGGGTGCAGGCGGTGAACCTGCGCGCCCCGGTGCTGTGCGCGCAGGCGGTGCTGCCGGGGATGCAGGCCGCGGGGATGGGCCGGATCGTCAACATCTCGAGCCGCGCGGCGCTGGGCAAGGAGTGGCGCACCGCCTACGCCGCGGCCAAGGCCGGGCTGCACGGGATGACCCGGACCTGGGCGCTGGAGCTCGGGCGGCACGGCATCACCGTCAACGCTGTCGGGCCCGGCCCGATCCGCACCAGCCTGTTCGAGGCCGCCAACCCGCCCGACGACCCCCGCACCAAGGCGATCATCGACGCGGTCCCGGTGCGCCGGCTGGGCACGCCCGCGGACGTGGCCGCGGCGGTGGGGTTTCTCGCATCCGACCTGGCCGGCTTCGTGACCGGCCAGGTCCTCTATGTCTGCGGCGGCATGACCATCGGCGCCGCATGACGCATGCGCCGCCCCGGGGAGGGGGCGGGGCCATTCACCAGGGAGGACGACGACATGACCATCAGGACCCTTGCAACCACCGGCGCCTTGGCCGGGATGCTGACGGCGCTGGCGCCGGGCGCGGCCGAGGCCTTTCCCGACCGCAGGATCACCATCATCGTGCCCTATTCCGCCGGCGGGGCCACCGACATCCTGGCCCGGCAGGTGGCCGACAAGCTGGGCCCGATCCTCGGCCAGACCGTGACGGTGGAGAACCGCCCCGGCGCGGGCGCCACGCTGGGCACGATCCAGGCCGCCAGGGCCCGGCCCGACGGCTACACGCTGTTCATGGGGCAGGTGTCGTCGCACGGCATCGCGCCGGCGGTGTACGAGAACCTCGACTATGACCCGATCGCGGATTTCCAGCCGCTGACCCATATCATGTCCATCCCCAACGTGATGGTCGTGAATTCCGACAGCCCCTACACCACGGTGGAGGAGTTCATCGAGGGCGCGCGCGGGGGGGGCAAGACCTTCGCCTCGTCGGGCACCGGCAGCTCGATCCACCTGTCGGGCGAGATGTTCAAGTTCATGACCGGGATCGAGATGACCCATGTGCCCTTCCGCGGCTCGGGCGAGGCGGTGCCGGCGCTGATCTCGGGCGATGTGGACGTGATGTTCGACAACCTGCCCTCGGCGATCACGCATATCCAGGCGGGCTCGCTGCGGGCGTTGGGGGTGACCACGCCGGAGCGTGCGGAGATGCTGCCCGACGTGCCCAGCATCGCCGAGCTGGGGATCGAGGGGCTGGAGGAGTTCTCGGCCACGTCCTGGTTCGCGCTGTTCGCGCCGTCGGGCATCAGCGCGGAGGTGACCGAGACGCTGTCCTCGGCCATCCGCGAGGCGCTGGAGGATGAGGATCTGGTGCGCCAGATCACCGAGCGCGGCGGCGTCATCGAGGGCGGCACGCCGGAGGACCTGGCCGCCCATGTCGAGGCGGAGCTGGCCAGCTGGGCGGCGGTCGTCGAGGCCGCGGGCGTCACCATCGACTGACGGCGCCGGGCCCGGGGCGGCGCGCCCGCTGCCCCGGGGCACCGGTCGGCCGTGCAGGGGCGGGTCCCGTTTCAGGGCGCCCGGCCCCGCCATCGGTGCGGAACGGCGTCCGGCGGTCTGCCACGGAGAGGAGGCCGGGCCGGAGCGAGGTGATCAGTGCGGGGGCCGCGCGGCGCGAGGTTCGTCCCGCAGCGGGGACGGCAGTCGCGGTCGGCCCGGCTTCGGACCCGGACCGGTGCGGCGCAGCGAGGGAGGAAGCGATGGGCACAGCCGAGGACCGGGCGGCGCGCGACCGCCTGAGGGCGCGGCAGCGGCTGCAGGACGGGGTCTTTGCCGTGGCGATGATGCTGTTCGCCGTGGTGATGGCCTTCGTGGTCATCCCCGCGGGCGTACGGGTGCCGGCCTCGGTCACGCATCTGCCGCTGTCGCCGCGCTTCTTTCCCTATGTGCTGGTGGGCATGGTGTTCGTCTTCGCGGCCTCCATGCTGGTGATGAGC
>SKMM01000043.1 GCA_007121055.1 Paracoccaceae bacterium
CCGCGGGCCGCGCTGGTCGCGGCGCCGGCGGTCTGGGCAGGACCCACGCTGGTGGCCGCACCGCTGGCGGGCCTCAGCGACGGGTGGCGGGCCGCGCTGTGCCCCCCTGCGGCGGATTTCCCGTCGCTGTTCATCCTCCATTGATCGTCGGGGCGATATCCTTACATTGGAGGGGTGATGGCTGGCGCCCTAGGTGGCCCCCGCCCCCTGTCGCACGGAGGAGAGCTGCCTTGGGCAACCTGCGCAACATCGCGTTCTGGGTCGTATTGTTCCTGCTGATGCTCGCGCTGTTCAACCTGTTCAGCAACGGCCAGAACACCGGAACCGCCCGGTCCATCCCGTTTTCCGAATTCCTGCAGCGCGTCGATGCCGGACAGGTCTCGCGTGTGACGCTCGATGGCGAGCGGGTGCTGATCCGTGGCACCGATGGCCAGCAATACGCGACCGTGCGCCCTGAGGGCACCGACCTGACCGAAAGACTGATGGCCGCCGATGTCGCAGTGGAGGTGCGTCCGCAGCAATCCTCGGGCTTCCTGTCGGCTCTGGGTCTGTGGTTGCCGTTCCTGCTGCTGATCGGGGTGTGGATCTATTTCATGAACCGCATGCAGGGCGGCGGGCGCGGCGGGGCTATGGGCTTTGGCAAGTCCAAGGCCAAGCTGCTGACCGAAAAGCACGGAAGGGTGACCTTCGACGACGTCGCCGGCATCGACGAGGCAAAGGACGAGTTGGAAGAGATCGTAGAGTTCCTGCGCGACCCGCAGAAATTCTCGCGCCTCGGCGGCAAGATCCCGAAGGGCGCGCTGCTTGTGGGCCCGCCGGGGACCGGTAAGACGCTGCTGGCGCGCGCCATCGCGGGCGAGGCGGGGGTGCCGTTCTTCACCATCTCGGGTTCGGACTTCGTCGAGATGTTCGTGGGTGTGGGTGCCTCGCGCGTGCGCGACATGTTCGAACAGGCCAAGAAGAACGCGCCCTGCATCGTCTTCATCGACGAGATCGACGCCGTGGGGCGCTCGCGTGGCGTAGGCTATGGCGGCGGCAACGACGAGCGCGAGCAGACCCTGAACCAGCTCCTGGTGGAGATGGACGGCTTCGAGGCCAACGAGGGGATCATCATCATCGCGGCCACCAACCGCCCCGATGTGCTCGACCCCGCGCTGCTGCGTCCCGGCCGCTTCGACCGCCAGGTGCAGGTGCCCAACCCCGACATCAAGGGCCGCGAGCGCATCCTGGGCGTCCACGCCCGCAAGGTGCCGCTGGGGCCAAACGTGGATCTGCGGATCATCGCACGGGGCACGCCCGGCTTCTCGGGGGCGGATCTGGCGAACCTCGTGAACGAGGCCGCGCTCATGGCGGCGCGCAAGGGCCGGCGTTTCGTCACCATGGACGATTTCGAGAACGCCAAGGACAAGGTCATGATGGGCGCAGAGCGGCGGTCCATGGTGATGACGGAGGAGGAGAAGAAACTCACCGCCTACCACGAGGCCGGCCACGCCATCGTCGGCATGAACGTCCCGCAGCACGACCCGATCCACAAGGCCACGATCATCCCGCGCGGCCGGGCGCTGGGTCTGGTGCTGTCGCTGCCCGAGCGCGACCAGCTGTCGGTGACCTACACCAAGTACAAGTCCAAGATCGCCATGGCGATGGGCGGCAAGGTCGCTGAGGAGCTGATCTTCGGCAAGGAGAACGTGACATCCGGCGCGGCCTCGGACATCCAGCAGGTCTCCAAGATCGCGCGGGCCATGGTGCAGCAGTTCGGCTTCTCGGACGAGCTGGGGCATATCGACTACGCCAACGAGCAGCAGAGCTATCTGGGCGCGTATCAGGGGCCCTCGAACGTCTCGCCCGAGACCCAGAAGAAGATCGACGAAGAGGTGCGCAAGATCGTCGACGAAGGGTATCAGCGGGCCAAGTCGATCCTGACCGAGAAGATCGACGACCTGCACCGGCTGGCCCAGGGGCTTCTGGAATACGAGACGCTGACCGGCAGCGACATCAAGCGCGTGCTCGCGGGCGAGAAGCTGGGGCGTGACGACGATGACGAGGCGCCGACCCTGCCCGGCGGTTCGGTCACGGCGATCCCAAAGACCAACAAGCCGCGGCCGCCCTCGGCCGGTGGCGTGGCGCCCGACCCAGCCTGAGCCGGCGGCTGGCCCGCCCCGATCCGGGTCATTATCCTCAAGACCCCCGGCCCTTGGCCGGGGGTCTTGCTTTGGCAGCCGCGCGACGCTGTCCGGGCCGGCCAGATGTCGTCCGGTTACGGCCGCCGGGCAGCGGGTTGGCGGAAGATGATGGGGTGACCGGCCGGCGTGCACTGGACCGAGGGGCGCCGGAGCGCGCTGCGAGCCCGGGGGCGGGCTGGTGGGCCCGGAGGGAATTCGCGGGGCGACCGGGGTGCCGCAGCGCCGCAGCCGGTGCGGCAAATGTCGCATCCCGCCCCGCCGGGGGCTTGCGCCCGTGGCACAGGACGGCCACAACCCGGCCCGTCAGGAGAGCGTTCGCCCATGCCCACACCGCCCCGCACCGACATCGAGATCGCCCGCGCCGCCGTCAAGCGTCCGATCCAGGAGATCGGGGCGAAGCTGGGCATCCCCGCTGAGAGCCTGCTGCCCTATGGTCATGACAAGGCAAAGGTCGGCCAGGACTTCATCGCCGGGCTTGCGGACCGGCCGCGCGGCCGGCTGGTGTTGGTGACCGCCATCAACCCGACCCCGGCAGGCGAGGGCAAGACCACCACCACCGTGGGTCTGGGCGACGGGCTGCAGCGGATCGGCAAGCGGGCTGCAGTGTGTATCCGGGAGGCAAGCCTCGGCCCGAATTTCGGCATGAAGGGCGGCGCGGCTGGAGGCGGCTATGCGCAGGTCGTGCCGATGGAGGAGATGAACCTCCACTTCACCGGTGACTTCCACGCGATCACCGCTGCGCACAACCTGCTCGCGGCGATGATCGACAACCACATCTACTGGGGCAACGCGCTGGAGATCGACGACCGCCGCATCGTGTGGCGCCGTGTGATGGACATGAACGACCGCGCGCTGCGGGATGTGGTGGTGGGGCTGGGGGGCGTCGCCAACGGCTTTGCCCGGCAGACCGGCTTCGACATCACCGTGGCCTCCGAGGTCATGGCCTGCCTGTGCCTCGCGCGCGATCTGGCCGATCTGCAGGACCGGCTGGGGCGGATGATCGTGGCCTACCGCCGCGACCGCTCGCCAGTGTTTGCGCGCGACCTGAGGGCTGATGGGGCGATGACGGTGCTTTTGCGCGACGCACTGCAGCCCAATCTGGTGCAGACGCTGGAGCACACGCCGGCCTTCGTGCATGGCGGGCCTTTCGCCAACATCGCCCATGGCTGCAACTCGGTGATCGCGACCGAGACCGCGCTGCGGCTGGCGGACATCGTGGTGACGGAGGCAGGCTTCGGTGCTGACCTCGGTGCGGAGAAATTCTTCGACATCAAGTGCCGGATGGCTGGCCTCAGCCCGGATGTGGCGGTGATCGTGGCCACGGTGCGGGCGCTGAAGATGAACGGCGGCGTGGCGCGGGCCGATCTGGGCGCCGAAAACGTCGAGGCGGTGCGGGCGGGCTCGGCGAACCTCGCCCGCCACATCGCCAACGTGAAGGGCTTCGGTGTGCCGGTGCTGGTGGCGATCAACCACTTCGCCGGCGACAGCGAGGCCGAGATTGCCGCGGTGGAGGCGGCGGCGGCCGAGGCCGGGGCGGAAGCCTTCCTGTGCAGGCACTGGGTCGAAGGCTCGGCGGGGATCGAGGCGCTGGCCACCCGTGTGGCTGCGCTGGCCGAAGCGGGGGGGGCGACCTTTGCGCCGCTTTACGCCGACTCCATGCCCCTGATGGAGAAGATCGAGACCATCGCCACCCGCATCTATCACGCGGGCGAGGTGGTGGCGGACAGCAAGATCCGCGAGCAGCTTCGATCCTGGGAGGAGGCGGGCTACGGCCATCTGCCGGTGTGCATGGCCAAGACGCAGTATTCCTTCTCGACCGACCCGACCTTGCGCGGCGCGCCCTCGGGGCACAGCGTGCCGGTGCGCGAGGTGCGGCTGTCGGCCGGTGCGGGCTTCGTCGTGGCGATCTGCGGCGAGATCATGACCATGCCGGGCCTGCCGCGGGTTCCGGCGGCCGAGACCATTGGCCTCGACGCCGAAGGCCGCGTGGAGGGGTTGTTCTGAGCGATGCCTGACCGTCCCGAAGACTGCCGCGACATGGCCGAGCTGCGCGCGCTGATCGACGCGCTGGATGCGGAGCTCGTGGCGCGGCTGGCGCTGCGGGCGCGCTGCATCGACCGGGCGGTGGAGATCAAGCAGGGCGTGGGGCTGCCGGCGCGCATCCCGTCTCGGGTCGAGGATGTGGTGGCCAAGGTGCGCGCGCGGGCCGAGGTCGAGGGGCTGGAGCCGGAACTGGCCGAGCGGCTGTGGCGGCAGTTGATCGAGTGGTCCATCGCGCGCGAGGAGCGGGTTCTGGGCGGGGGTGGCGATGGCGCAGATCCTTGACGGCAAGGCCTTTGCCGCTCGGTTGCGGGGGCGCGTGGCCGAGGCGGTGGCGGAACTGGGCGCCGCCGGCGGGCCGGCGCCGGGGCTCGCGGTGGTGCTGGTGGGCGAGGATGCGGCGAGCCAAGTCTATGTCCGTTCCAAAGGCCGGGCCACGCGCGAGGCGGGGATGGTAAGCCTGGAGCACCGGCTGGCCGCCGACGTGCCGCAGGCGGAGCTGCTGGCGCTGGTGGCGCAGCTGAACGCGGACCCGGCGGTGCATGGGATTCTGGTGCAGTTGCCTTTGCCCGCGCATATGGATGCGGCCGCGGTGATCGCGGCGATCGACCCGGCCAAGGATGTGGACGGGTTCCACATCTCCAATGTCGGGCTGCTGGCGACGGGCGGGCGGGCTATGGTGCCCTGCACGCCGCTGGGCTGCCTAATGCTGTTGCGCGACCGTCTGGGGGACATGGCGGGGCTGGAGGCGGTGGTGCTGGGCCGGTCGAACATCGTGGGCAAGCCCATGGCGCAGCTGCTGCTGCGCGAGAGTTGCACGGTGACGGTGGCGCATTCCCGCACGCGGGATCTGCCCGGGGTGTGCCGGCGGGCGGATATTCTGGTGGCGGCCGTGGGCCGGCCGGAAATGGTCCCAGGCGACTGGATCAAGCCGGGGGCGACGGTGATCGACGTGGGGATCAATCGGGTCCCGGACGGTGCGGGCGGCAGCCGGCTGGTGGGGGATGTGGCGTTCGCCTCGGCCGCCGAGGTGGCGGGCGCGATTACGCCGGTTCCGGGAGGCGTGGGGCCGATGACCATCGCCTGCCTGCTCGCGAACACCGTGACAGCGGCGGCACGTGCGGCTGGGCTGCCGGAGCCGGAGGGGCTGGGGCTCTAAGCCGCTCAGCGCGCGAGCAGGGTGCCCAGCGCCATGGCCACGGCGGCGCGGACGGGGTCGATGACGGGCAGGCCCAGGGCCTCGGTCAGTGGGGCTTGGTGGCGGGCCATGCCGGCGCAGCCAAGGACAAGGGCCTCGGCGCCGTCGGATTTCAGGGCGGCGCCGACCTCGCGCAGCCGGTCGAAGGCCTCGGGGCGGGCGGTGTCGTCCACGCTCAGGTTTACGGCGCGCTCGGCGGCGAGGCGGCCCAGCACGCCCATGCGGCGCAGGGCCAGGCGGTGGCGGGGGATGGAGCCGTCGGCCACCGCGATCACGCCGAAGCGGTCGGCGCGGGCCATGGCGGTCAGGATGCCCGCCTCCTGGATGCCGAAGACCGGGGCTGCCGTGAGGGTGCGGCAGACGTCGAGGCCTGGGTCGGAGTAGCAGGCGATGACGATGGCGCCGGCGTCCTGGCGGGCCTTCACCAGCCGCATAAGGGGCTGGATGGCGTTCTGCGCGTCGGCCTGGGATTCGATGCCGAAGGGGCCGTCCTCCAGCGTGAGGCAGTGGATCTCTGGCGCGCCGGGGAGCCGGTAGGGGGCGAGCGCCGTATCCATCCCGGCGGTGACGGCGGGGTTGGAGTTGGGGTTCACGACGAGGATGGGGCCGGTCATGGGCCGGGTCTCAGCCTGGCGCCGAAATTGCGGGCGGGGTCCAGTTCCGGCGGGGTGGCCGCGGCGGCGGAGCCGAGGTCGGGGCGGGTGCGGGCAATGAAGCGCCCTCGGCCCGGCTCGGCCACGAGGCGGCCCTGGTCGATCACGCGCGCGCCGCGGGATAGGACGGTGACGGGCCAGCCGGTGAGCTCCATGCCCTGATAGGGGGTGTAGTCCATGGCGTCGTGCTGGTCTTCGAGCCGGACGGTGCGGGTATCCTCCGGGTCCCAGATGGCGATGTCGGCGTCGGCCCCGATGGCGAGGCTGCCCTTGTTGGGGATGCCATAGAGACGGGCCGCGTTGGTGGCCGACAGGGCCACGAATTGCTCCAGCGTCAGGCGGCCCTTGCGCACGCCCTCGGAGAAGAGGAGCGGCAGGCGCAGTGCCAGGCCGGGCATGCCGTTGGCGATGGTGGGGAAGGGGGCGTCGGGCCCTCCGGCCAGTTTTCCGGAGGCGTCGAAGCGGTAGGGGGCGTGGTCAGAGGAGAACAGCGAGAAGGTGCCCACCGAGAGGTGGCGCCAGATCTCGGCGTTGGACGCCCAGTCACGGGGCGGGGGCGAGCACATGAACTTCGCCCCCTCCATTCCCGGGCGGTCGAGGTCGTCTCGGGTCAGGAACAGGTACTGCGGGCAGGTCTCGGCGTAGATGCGCGCGCCCTCCAGCCGGGCGCGGGCGACGATGTCGGCGCCCTCGGGGGTGGAGACGTGGACGATGAGGAGCGGCGCGTCGAGGAAGCGGGCGAAGGTGACGGCGCGATTGATCGCCTCCGCCTCGGCCGCCGCCGGGTGGCTGATGGCGTGGTAGCGCGGCGCGCTGTGGCCCTGGGCCAGCAGCGCCTGCGTGACCCAGCCGATCAGACCGCTGTTTTCGGCATGCACCATGGTCAGCGCGCCATGGGCGCGGGCGACCGACAGGATGTCGAGGAACTGCCGGTCGTCGATCTTCATCCGGTCGTAGGTCATGAAGACCTTGAAGGAGGTGACGCCGCGGGCAAAGGCGGCGGGCAGTTCCTCGGTCAGGACCTTTTCCGTCGGGTCGGCAATGATGAGGTGGTAGCCGTAGTCGATGACCGAGGCGCCCTGCGCCCGGCTGTCGTAGAGGTCCAGCGTCTCGGTCACCCCCTTGCCCCGGTGCTGGGCCGCGAAGGGCACGAAGCTGGAATTGCCGCCGAAGGCAGCACTGATGGACCCGGTGCGGTAGTCGTCGGCGGTCATACCGCCGGTGGCGCTCTCCTGGGCGATGTGGCAGTGCGCCTCGATCCCGCCGGGCAGCACGAGCTTGGCAG
>SKMM01000304.1 GCA_007121055.1 Paracoccaceae bacterium
AACTGCGCCTGGGTGTGCTCGTCCGGCGTGGCGGTCCCTTTGGGCTCCTCGCCCTTCAGCCGGGCGATCCGCTCGCCGAGCTGCCGCAGCCGCTCCCGCTCGCTGATGTCACCCATGACCAACCCCGGACAGTCGCCGCGGACCGTAGTGAGGGGGTGGCGGGGAGTCAAGCCGCGCGCGGCTTAGGGGAGGCGTGCGCAAGTTATTGACCAAATTACATATTCTCGGAGGGTGCGACTCCGGGTGCGCTGCGCTGCGGCATCGGTGGGCGTGAAAGGCATATTCAACCCTCCGGTTGACCGATGCGCGAGGACGGCCTAGGCGAGGCGGGGCGTGGGGCAGGATGGGCCGGTGACCGAGCGGCTGGACAGGATATTCGCGGCGCTGGCCGATCCGACGCGGCGGGCCATCCTGGCCATGCTGCTGGAGGACGACATGGCGGTGACCGACGTGGCCGCCCCGCTGCCGATCTCGCTGGCCGCGGTGTCCAAGCATCTGGGGGTGCTGGCCTCGGCGGGACTGATCAGCCGGGACCGGCGCGGCCGGGTGATCTGGTGCCGTCTGGAACCCGACGCCCTGCGCGAGGCTGCGGTCTGGATGCAGGCCTTCGGGCAGGTGGAGCCGCTGGAGTTGGACGCCTTCGAGCGTTTCGTGGCCGCCGAACTGGAGGCGGCGCGGGCCGCGCTGGAGGCCGAGGCGGCCGCGGAGGACGCCGGCGCCCGGGAGCCTGCCGGGGGTGGTCCGCCCGACGGCGGGTCCGTGGGGCCTGCCCCCGGGCGTACCAACCCCGGAGAGCAGGCGTGACGGGCTCAGGCGGCGGCGCGGCCGGCCTCGGCGCGGCGGCGCAGGGCCTCGGTGCGGAGGTTCGCCATCAGCGCGTCCACCAGCTTGACGGTGGCATCGTCCTTCGGCCGGCCCTCGGCGTCGAAGGCCTGCGAGGAGTTGGCGACCAGAACCTCGGGCCCCGGCAGCACCACCGGCTGGAAGGCATTGAGGCACAGCCGCAGCGCGTATTGCGACCGCTCGCCGCCCGCGCGCCCGGCGGCGGCGGACATGATCGCCACCGGCTTGCCGGCCCAGACGGCGGGCTTCACGCGGCTGAGCCAGTCGAAGGCGTTCTTGATCACACCCGACACGCCCTTGTTGTATTCCGGGCAGGCGATGATGACCGCATCGGCCTCGCGGATCTGCGCGGCCAGCCGCTCCACCGCCTCCGGAATGCCTTCGGCCTCTTCCAAATCGCCGTCATAAAGCGGCAGGCGCAGGTCGCCCTCTGTGAAGCGGGAGGCGCCGAAGCGTTCCGCAGCATAGCGCATCAGGATGCGGTTGGTGGACCCGGCACGCAGCGCGCCGCACAGGCCGGTCAGGGTGAGGTCGGACATCGGGCCCTCCTGTCATTCACATCTTGCCCTGACATAGCGAGGCAAAGCGCCGCGCCAACCCGTGGGTTGCAGCGGCGGGGGCGCTGCCGCAGGTTGCCGGCCATGGAGAAGGGGAAAAACATGCGCCACGGCGGACGAATCCTGGCCGATCAGCTGGCCATTCAGGGGGTGGAGCGGGTGTTCTCGGTCCCGGGCGAGAGTTTTCTGGCGGCGCTGGACGGGCTGCTGGATGCGGGCATCGACAATGTGGTGTGCCGGCATGAGGGCGGGGCTGCGATGATGGCCGAAGCGACGGCCAAGCTGTCCGGCCGGCCGGGGGTGGCCTTCGTGACGCGCGGGCCGGGGGCGACCAATGCGAGTGCCGGTGTCCATGTCGCGCGACAGGATTCCACGCCCATGGTGCTGTTCGTGGGGCAGATCGAGCGCGGGCACCGCGACCGCGAGGCGTTCCAGGAGGTGGATTACCGCGCCTTCTTCGCACCCCTGGCCAAATGGGTGGCCGAGATCGACCAGACCGAGCGCATCCCCGAATATGTCAGCCGGGCCTTCCATGTGGCGATGTCCGGGCGGCCGGGCCCGGTGGTGCTGGCGCTGCCCGAGGACATGCTGTCGGCGCAGGCGGATGTGCCGGACATTCCGGCGGTGGCGCCCAAGCCGCCTGCGGTGTGCAGCGACCAGATCGACGCGGTGCTGGAAGCGCTGTGCAAGGCCGAGCGGCCGCTGGTGGTGGCGGGCGGCTCGGTCTGGTCGGTGGTGACCGCCCGGCAGCTGGCGGCGTTCGCCGAGGCGTTCGACCTGCCGGTGGCGGTGACGTTCCGCCGCCACGACCGGATCGACAACCGGCATCCCCATTACGCAGGGATGCTGGGGGTGGGGATGAATCCGAAGCTCGCGCAGCGGCTGCGCGAGGCCGACTGCCTGCTGATCCTCGGCGCGCGGATGGGGGATACGGCGACGAACGGCTACACGCTGGTGGACCCGGCCGCCCCCGGCAAGACCATCATCCACGTCCATGCCGACCCGGGCGAACTGGGGCGGGTCTGGCGCCCCGACGTGGGTCTGGCCTGCCCCGCCGTGGACGCGATCGCCCTGCTGGCGGGCCGCACGCCCCCCGCGCATCCCGACTGGTCCGGCTGGACCCGCGCCGCGCGGGCCGATCAGGAGGCCTGGATGCAACCCAAGGAAAGCCCCGGCGCGGTCAAGCTGGAACAGGTCATCGCCTGGCTGTCCGAGACCCTCCCCGAGGACGCCATCGTCACCAACGGGGCGGGCAACTACGCGGCTTGGCTGCACCGCTACCTGCATGCGCGCGGCTTTCCGGGGCATCTGGCGCCGACCTCGGGCTCCATGGGGTACGGCCTGCCGGCGGCGGTGGCGGCGTCGCTGTCCTGTCCGGGGCGCGAGGTGGTGGCCTTCGCCGGCGACGGCTGTTTCCAGATGACGCTCAACGAGATGGCCACGGCGGCGGGCCGCGGCCTGACCCCCACCGTGATCGTCTGCAACAACGGGCAGTACGGGACGATCCGGATGCACCAGGAACGCACCTATCCCGGGCGCGTCAGCGGCACGGCGCTGCACAACCCCGATTTCGTGGCGCTGGCGCAGGCCTATGGCGGGCATGGGGAGCGGGTCACCCGGACCGAGGAGTTTCCCGACGCCTATGCGCGGGCGCGGGCCTCGGGGCGGCTGGCGGTCATCGAGCTGGTGCTGGATGCCGAGGCGCTGGCGCCGGGCCAGACCCTGACCGAGGCGCGGGCCACCGCCCCGGCCTGACGCGCGGCCCAATGCAGGGCCTGTGGCGGGACTGCGCCACCGCCGGGCGCAGCCCCACCGGCCGGGTTGCGGTGCCGCGGGCTTGGGCGTAGGGCCGCCGGGCGCGTCCCGTGGCGACGTGCCAGCCCCGAAGGACCTGTCCTGCCATGCCCCTGAGCGTTCCAAACACCGCCCCGATCCCGGAGCTTTATGTCTCCTACGACAGTGCGCAGAAGCTGCGGCTGGAGGCGGGCGACCTGCCCTCCTGGGACCTCACGCAGCGCCAGATCTGCGATCTGGAACTGCTTATGAACGGAGGGTTTTTCCCGCTCAAGGGCTTCATGACCGAGGCCGACTATGACGGCGTGGTCGAGACGATGCGGATGGCCGACGGCACGCTCTGGCCGATCCCGGTGACGCTGGACGTCTCGGAGGCCTTCGCGGCCGGGGTGGAGCCAGGCCAGGACATCGCGCTGCGCGACCCCGAGGGCGTGATCCTCGCCATCCTGTCGGTGACCGACAAGTGGACCCCGGACAAGGCGCGCGAGGCGGAGGCCGTGTTCAGCGCTGACGACCTGGCGCACCCGGCGGTCAACTACCTGCACTCCACCGCCGGACAGGTCTATCTGGGCGGGCCGATCACCGGCCTGCAGCCGCCCGTGCATTACGACTTCCGCGCCCGCCGCGACACGCCCAACGAACTGCGCGCCTTTTTCCGCAAGATGGGCTGGCGCCGGATCGTGGCCTTCCAGACCCGCAACCCCCTGCACCGCGCGCATCAGGAACTGACCTTCCGCGCCGCGCGCGAGGCGCAGGCCAACCTGCTGATCCACCCCGTCGTCGGCATGACCAAACCCGGCGACGTGGACCATTTCACCCGCGTGCGCTGCTACGAGGCGGTGCTGGACAAGTACCCTGCCGCCACCACCCACCTGTCGCTCCTCAACCTCGCCATGCGCATGGCCGGCCCGCGCGAGGCGCTCTGGCACGGCATCATCCGGCGCAACCACGGCTGCACCCACATGATCGTGGGCCGCGACCACGCCGGGCCGGGCAAGAACAGCGCGGGCACGGACTTCTATGGCCCCTACGACGCGCAGGAGCTGTTCCGTGCACACCAAGCCGAGATCGGCATCGAGATGCTCGACTTCCGCCAGATGGTCTATGTGCAGGAGCGCGCGCAGTACGAGCCCCGCGACGAGGTCGAGGAGGGCGCCACCATCCTCGACATCTCCGGCACCGAATTGCGCCGTCGGCTGCGCGAGGGAATCGAGATCCCCGACTGGTTCTCCTTTCCGGAAGTCGTGGCCGAGCTGCGCCGCACCTCGCCTGCCCGCCACAAGCAGGGCTTCACCGTCTTCTTCACCGGCCTGTCGGGGTCGGGCAAATCCACCATCGCCAACGCGCTGATGGTCAAGCTGATGGAGATGGGCGGGCGGCCGGTGACGCTGCTCGACGGGGACGTCGTGCGCAAGCACCTGTCCTCCGAGCTCGGCTTCTCCAAGGCCCACCGCGACATCAACATCCGCCGCATCGGCTTCGTCGCCTCCGAGATCACCAAGAACGGCGGCATCGCGCTGTGTGCCCCCATCGCCCCCTACGCCGCCACCCGCCGCGCCGTGCGCGAGATGATCGAGGCCCATGGCGCCTTCGTGGAGGTGCATGTGGCCACGAGCCTCGAGGAATGCGAACGCCGCGACCGCAAGGGCCTCTACAAGCTCGCCCGCGAGGGCAAGATCAAGGAGTTCACCGGCATCTCGGACCCCTACGAGGCGCCCGCCGACCCCGAGCTGCGCGTCTCCACCGAAGGCCTTGATGTCGACTACTGCGCCCAGCAGGTGCTCTTGAAGCTCGAAAGCATGGGGCTGATTTCCGGCTGATCCGGGCCCGGGTGGCCGGGCGGGAGTCGCCTGCCAGCGCGCCCCCGCTTGCCGCGCCGCGGCCAAGCGCATAGCTTCACGTCTGCCGGCACTGAATGCCCGCAGATTAGGAGGCGCCCATGGCCGCGAAGGACGACGCCAGGAACGGCTCGAAATCCGGCGAAGGGGAGCCGCCCACCGTCGAGGATCTCAACCGCCAGCTCGAAGCGCTGCGCGACGACGTGGCGGCGATCGCCGAGACGCTCAAGGCGCTGGGGCTCGCCCAGGGCAAGGCCGCGGCCGACGGCGTGCGCGGCAAGGCCGAGGAGGCCCGCGCCGCCGGCGAGGCACAGGCCGAGGCGCTGCGCCGCAGCCTCGAGGCGATCCTCGCCGAGGCCGACACCGCCGCCCGCCAGAAGCCCGTCACCGCCATGGGCATCGCCGCGGGCTTCGGTTTCCTCATCGGCCTGCTCCTGGCCCGCCGCTGAGGCCAACGCGCCGGCGGCCCGCACCGGACCCGCGACGGCCCGGACCAGGATCCACGCCGTCGCGCGACCGCCAACCTGTCCCATGGCCCTCGGGCGCGCAGGAACACAGCACGGACCAGCCGCCCAGGCGCGATCCCGCGCGCCCCGGTGGCGCCGCGCGGCCCCGAGACCCCCTCGGCGCATTGCATGGGGCCGCGGCTGCGGGCATGCTCGCCCGGGATCACAGCGTCGGTGCCCGTCGGCGTTGCCTGGCGGGGCGCGGACGGATCGCAGGGCAGGGGAGCAGGCCATGGCGCGCAGGCAAGGGGGCGACGGGCTGTTCGGCTGGCGCTGGAGCGTCGGGCAACTCGTGCTGGCACTGGCCGCCATGGTGTTCCTCACCGTCGCACTGGGCTTCCTTCTGGCCGCCGCCTGGCAGGAGATCGCCCGCCGCAGCGACCCCGTCCTCGCAAGCCTCGCCCTTGCCGGCGCGACCGCCACCGTCGCGCTGATCCTTCTGATCCTCTCCAAGCTGCGTGGGCGCAGGCCAAGGCGCAGCGCGTCGCCCGACACCGATGCGGCCCTGCGCGCGCTCTTCGCCGAGGCCGGCCTGCGTGTGCCCGACCCCGGCGAGCGTCCGCCCCTGGTGGAGGCGTTCCTCTTCGGCCTCACCACCGCCCTGCGCCTCGGCCGTGGCCGCGACCGCTAGGCCCGAAGGCGCCCGGGCCCATCTGCCGCGGACCCTGAGTTGGCGCCTCGCGGTCCCCCGGGCGACCACCGGACCGCGCGACGAGGCCGTCTTCATCTCCACCCGGTCGCCCGGAAAGGGTTGCCTGCGGGCCCGGCGCTCCGCATCCTCGCGCCCGGCCCCGCGGTCTGCGGGCGCGCAGGGGGGAGGACCTTGATGCCACGCAGCTTCACATCCGTCGCCGACCGTGACGCCATCCAGGCCGAGGCCGCCTGGGACAGCATCGACACCCCCGCCACCGTGTACGGCGTGCTGACGCGCACCCGCGACCGCTTTCCCGACCGCCCCGCGCTGTCGTTCCAGATCACCTCCGGCCCGAAGGACCGCGCCGAGACGCTCACCTGGGCCGCCCTGCACGCCCGCGTCACCCAGGCTGCCAACCTGTTCCGCCGGCTTGGGATCGGTGAAGGCGATGTGGTCGCCTATGTGCTGCCCAACTGCAACGAGACCGCCGCGGTCCTGCTCGGGGGCATGACCGCCGGCATCGTCGCCCCCATCAACCCGCTGCTGGAACCCAGCGTCATCGCGGCGCTGCTGCGCGAGACCGGGGCGAAGGCGGTGGTGACGCTGCGGTCGATGCCCAAGACCGACGTGGCGCAGAAGGTGGCCGAGGCGGTGGTCCACGCCCCCGAGGTCCGCACCGTGCTCGAGGTGGACCTCAACCGCTACCTCTCGCCGCCCAAGAGCTGGATCGTGCCGTTGATCCGCCCCAGGCTCGAGGTCCGCCACACCGCCCGCACCCTCGATTTCAATGCCGAGGCCGCGCGTGAGCCCGCCGACCGGCTGGCCTTCGACGCCCCCGACGCCGACCGGGTGGCCGCGATGTTCCACACCGGCGGCACCACGGGCCTGCCCAAGCTGGCGCAGCACCGCTTCGAGGGGATGATCTACAACGGCTGGGTCGGCCACCGGCTGCTGTTCGACGAGCGCGACGTGCTGATCTGCCCGCTGCCGCTGTTCCACGTCTTCGCGGCCTATCCGATCCTGATGTCATCGGTGACCTCTGGGGCGCATGTGGTGATGCCCACCCCGCAGGGCTACCGCGGGGAGGGCGTGTTCGACAATTTCTGGAAGCTGGTGGAGCGCTGGGGGGTGACCTTCATGATCACCGTGCCCACGGCGGTGGGGGCGCTG
>SKMM01000410.1 GCA_007121055.1 Paracoccaceae bacterium
ATGGCCTGATCCGCGCCAGCGCCGTCACCAGATCCGCCAGGGCAGCCTCTGCGGGTCCGATCCGATCGGTCTTTTCCGAAGCCGTCATGCCCACCCCCCCTTACGCGCGCCCAACCCTTACACCACCTCAGGCTAGCATGTGCCGATTAATCCACTCAACCACCCCGGGCGTTGGCGGCGCGCCGCTCACCCAACCGTGCGCGGGTATCCCACGCGCGCCAGGGTGGCGCCGATCTCGTCGAGGATGGCGGGATCGTCGATGGTGGCGGGCATCTTCCAGTCGCGCCCGTCGGCGATGGCGGCCATGGTCGCACGCAGGATCTTGCCCGAGCGGGTCTTGGGCAGCCGGTCCACCACGGCGGCATGGCGAAAGGCCGCCACCGGGCCGATGCGGTCGCGCACCAGCGCCACGCATTCCTTCACCACCTCCGCCTCGGGGCGGTCCACGCCCTTGTTGAGGCAGAGGAAGCCGAAGGGCAGCTGCCCCTTCAACTCGTCCGCCACCCCGATCACCGCGCATTCGCCCACATCGGGGTGGGAGGCCAGCACCTCCTCCATGGCGCCGGTGGAGAGGCGGTGGCCGGCGACGTTGATGACGTCGTCGGTGCGGGCCATGATGTAGAGATAGCCGTCCTCGTCCATGTAGCCCGCGTCGCCGGTCTCGTAGTAGCCGGGGAAGTGCTGGAGATAGGATTTGCGGAACCGCTCCTCGGCGTGCCAGAGGGTGGGCAGGGTGCCCGGCGGCAGCGGCAGCTTGATGGCGATCGCGCCGAGCGTGCCGGGGGGGACGGGGTGGCCGCCCTCGTCCAGCACCTGCACGTCATAGCCGGGCATGGCGACGGAGGGGGAGCCAATCTTGATCGGCAGCCGCTCGTACCCCATCGGGTTCGCCGCGATGGGCCAGCCGGATTCGGTCTGCCACCAGTGGTCCACGACGGGGACGCCGAGCTTGGCCTGCGCCCATTCCACCGTGTCGGGGTCGGCGCGTTCGCCGGCAAGGTAGAGCGTGCGCAGGCAGGAGGTGTCGTGACCCGCCAGCATCTTCGCCTCGGGGTCCTCGCGCTTGATGGCGCGGAAGGCGGTGGGGGCGGTGAAGAAGGAGCGCACCCGGTGCTGGGCGATCACGCGCCAGAAGGTGCCCGCGTCGGGGGTGCCCACGGGCTTTCCTTCGAACACGATGGTGGGGTTGCCGTGCACGAGGGGGCCGTAGCAGATGTAGCTGTGGCCCACGACCCAGCCCACGTCGGAGGCGGTCCAGAACACCTCGCCCGGGTCGAGGCCGTAGATGTTCTTCATGGTCCAGTTGAGCGCCACGAGGTAGCCGCCCGTGGGCCGGACCACGCCCTTGGGCTGGCCCGTCGTGCCGGAGGTGTAGAGGATGTAGAGCGGGTGGTCGCCTTCGACGGGGATGCAGTCGGCGGGCTTCACCCCGTACTGGACCGCATGCCAGTCGTGGTCGCGGCCGGGGGTCAATTCCGCCACCTCCTGCTCGCGCTGGAAGATCACGCAGAAGTCGGGCTTGTGCGCGGCCATCTCGATGGCGCGGTCCAGCAGCGGCTTGTAGTGCACCACCCGCCCCGGCTCGATCCCGCACGACGCGGCCAGAATCGCCTTGGGCTGGGCGTCGTCGATGCGGGTGGCGAGTTCGCTGGCGGCAAATCCGCCGAACACGACCGAGTGGATCGCGCCGATGCGGGCGCAGGCGAGCATCGCCTCCAGCGCTTCGGGGATCATCGGCATGTAGATGATGACGCGGTCGCCCTTGCCCACGCCCTTGGCGGCGAGCGCACCGGCGAGGCTGGCGACCCGGTCGCGCAGCTCGGTGTAGGTGATCTCGCGCACGGTGTGGGTGACGGGGCTGTCGTGGATGATGGCGACCTGGGCGCCGCGGCCGGCGGCGACATGGCGGTCCACCGCGTTCCAGCAGGCGTTGACCAGCCCGTCCGAGAACCACTGGTAGATCGGCGCCTTCTCCGCGTTCAGCGCGGCCGTGGGGTAGCGCACCCAGTCGATGGCCTCGGCGGCCTCCAGCCAGAACCCCTCGGGGTCGGCGAGGCTGCGCGCGTGGAGTTCGGCGTATCCCATGGTATTCCTCCCACTCTTCACGACCGTCTGTTACGCGTGCAGCCGCCCGTGGGCAAGATCATTGCCCGAAAGCTTGCGTTAGAGGTGGCAGCATGTCCCGGCCGGCCGGGGGAGGGTCGGCGGCCAGCGGCGCCCGTGCAGGCTCAGGTCCCGCAGAAGGTCGCCTGCACGCGTTGCTCCGGGCGCGGGGCGGCCTCCAGATCGGCCAGGGCCGCATCCTCGGCGTAGGGCTGCGCCAGCGCCGCCATCAGCCGTTCGAACGGGGCCAAGTCGCCGGCGACCGCGGCGGCGATCATCTCTTCCACCCGGTGGTTGCGGGGGATGCGGGCGGGGTTGGCGGTGGCGGCGCGGGCGCGGGCGACCTCGGGGGTGCTGCCTTCGGCCGCGAGGCGGGCGGACCAGTCGGCGGCGAAGGCATTCCACGCCTCGGGTTCGCGGAACTCGGCCGCGGCACTGCCCCGGACGAGGCCGCGGAAGGTGCGGGTGAAGTCGGCGCCCTGCACGGCCATGCGGGTCAGCAGCGTCTCGATCAGCCGGGCGTCGTCGTCCCGCGCCTCCGCGAGCCCCAGCTTGCGGCGGAAGCGCGCGAGCCATTCGGCCTGGTAGGTGTCGGCGAAGGCGTGCACTGCCTCGGTCGCGGCCTCGATGGCGGCATTGCGCCCGGCCTCGCTGTCGTCGGACATCAGCGGCAGCAGCGCGGTCGCGAATTGCGCGAGGTTCCAGACCGCGATCTGCGGCTGGTTGGCGTAGGCGTAGCGGCCGTGGCGGTCGATGGAGGAGAACACCGTCTCGGGGTGGTAGGAATCCATGAAGGCACAGGGGCCGTAGTCGATGGTCAGGCCGCCGACATGGCAATTGTCGGTGTTCATCACGCCGTGGATGAAGCCAAGGGCCATCCAGTGGGCCACGAGGCGGGCCTGGGCGTTGACGGCGGCGCGCAGGAGGTCGAGCAGGGTTTCCGCGTCGGGGTAGTGGCGGTCGCGGGTGTACTCGAAGAGCGTGCGCAGGCCCTCGGTGTCGCGGCGGGCGGCGAAGAACTGGAAGGTGCCGACGCGGATGTGGCTAGTGGCCACGCGGGTCAGCACCGCGCCGGGCAGGCGGTCCTCGCGGAACACCCAGTCGCCGGTGGCGACGGCGGCAAGCGCGCGGGTTGTGGGCACGCCGAGCGCGGCCATGGCCTCGGACACGACGTATTCGCGCAGCACCGGCCCGAGCCAGGCGCGCCCGTCGCCCATGCGCGAAAACGGCGTGCGGCCGGAGCCCTTGAGCTGGATGTCGTGGCGGGCGCCGGTGGGGTCGATGACCTCGCCCAGCAGCAGCGCGCGGCCGTCGCCGAGTTGCGGCACGAAGCCGCCGAACTGATGGCCGGCATAGGCTTGGGCCAGCGGCTCGGCGCCCTCGGGCACCGCGTTGCCGGCCAGCATCGCCACGCCTGCGGGGCTGCGCAGCGCGGCGGCATCAAGGCCCAGATCCGCCGCCAGCGCGTCGTTCAGCGCCAGGAGCCGCGGCTCTCCCACCGGCTCGGGCGGCATGCGGACATGGAACCGCTCGGGCAGGCGGGCGTAGGAGTTGTCGAAGGCAATGCGCAAGGTCATGCCGGGCACATATGCTCCGCAACGCCGATCGGCCAGTGCGCAAAGGTTTCCTGCACAGGGGAGTTGTGCCACAGTATGCGCCGGCACACGACGCAGAGGGGGAGGCTGCAGGATGGCACCGAGAGACCGCGTGGGGATGCAACTGCGCGACCGGCCCGAGTTCAAGTCCAAGCCCAAGCCCGTGACCTACCGCGCCGAGACGCTGGTCTCGGACGCGGTGGCCGAGATGGCGCGGCGCAACATCGGTGCGGTGATCGTGACCGACGAGAAGGGCCATGTGGCCGGCGTCGTGACCGAACGCGACATCATGGTGCGCATCGTCAATGCCGGGCGCGATGCGAAGGCCACCAAGCTCGACGACATCATGACCCGCGAGGTGCGGGTGGCGCGGGAAACCGACGACGTGCTCGACTGGATGCGCACCATGTCCAACGAGCGGTTCCGCCGCCTGCCGGTGGTGGACGAGCAGGGCCAGGTGGTGGCGGTGTTCACGCAGGGCGACTTCGTCAGCTACACATGGCCGGACCTCTGGCACCAGGCCAAGCAGCTGGCCACCGCCACGGTGGCGCGCAGCTATGGCATCTGGCTCGTGCTGGGGGGGGTGTTCCTGTACACGCTGCTGATGGTGCTGGTGCTGCGGTTCCTCTGAGCCGGCTGGACGGGCCGGTCGGGCCGCCTAGCTCGCGTTGCAGGAGGCCACGCCATGCCCATCACCCTGCGCGTCAACGGCGACGATGTGGAGATCGACCTGCCCGGCGAGGTGCCGCTGCTGTGGGTCCTGCGCGACGTGCTGGGCCTGACGGGGACGAAATACGGCTGCGGCGTGGCGGCCTGTGGCGCCTGCACGGTCCATGTGGGGGGCGAGGCGGTGCAGTCCTGCCAGCTGCCCGTGGCCGAGGTCCGGGACGAGGTCACCACCATCGAGGGGCTGGGCACGCCCGACGACCCCGCCCCGATCCAGCAGGCCTGGATCGAGCACCAGGTGGCCCAGTGCGGCTATTGCCAGTCGGGGCAGATCATGGCTGCGGCCGCGCTGCTGGCGCGCAGGCCGGACCCGAGCGACGCCGAGATCGACGATGCGCTGGCGCTGAACCTCTGCCGCTGCGGGACCTATGGCGCGATCCGCGCCGCCGTGCGCACGGCCGCCCGCCAGATGCGGGAGGCGTGAAGATGGGACGGCTCCGCACCATCGCCCGGCGCAGCTTCCTGATCGGCTCGGTGGCCGTGGCGGGGGGTGTCGCCTTCGGCGTGTGGCAGCTGCGCCGGCCGTTGGAGAACCCGCTGCGGCCCGATGAGGGCGCGACGCTGAATCCCTTCGTGATCGTGGACGGCGCGGGCGTCACGGTCATCGCGCCGCGCGCAGAGATGGGCCAGGGCATCCACACCACGCTCGCGGCGCTGGTGGCCGAGGAACTGGACGTGGACATGGAGGGGCTGCGGGTGCTGCACGGGCCCCCGGCGCGGGCCTATTACAACTCGGCGCTGCTGCGCGGCGAGTTGCGGTACCACCCCGAGGGGCTGTCGGGCTGGCGGCAGGTGATGGCGGACACGCTGGGCGCGGGGGGCAAGCTGTTGCGGCTGCAGGTGACGGGGGGCTCGACCTCGACGCTGGACGGGTTCGTGCGGATGCGCATGGCCGGCGCCACCGCCCGCGAGGCGCTGAAGGAGGCCGCGGCGCGCGCCCATGGCGTGGCACGCGACCGGCTGGGGACCGACGGGGGGCATGTGGTGCTGCCCGACGGCACCCGCATCCCCTATGGCGCTCTTGCCGAGGCTGCGGCCGGGGTGGCGCCGCCCGAGGTGGCTCTCCGCCCGGCATCGGACTGGCGGCTGCTGGGGCAGTCGCAGCCGCGCATCGACGCGGTCGCGAAATCCACCGGCACGGCCGAGTACGCCATCGACGTGCGGCTTCCGGGGATGAAGTTCGCCACCGTGCGCATGTGCCCCCACCCCGGCGGCGGGATGGCCGGGGTCGACGCCAGCGCGGCCGAGGCGATGCCCGGCGTCGCGCAGATCGTCGACCTCGACACCGGGATCGCCGTGGTCGCCCGGACCACATGGGAGGCGATGCAGGCGGCCGAGGCGGTGGAGATCGAGTGGACCGAGGGCCCCGGCCCCGCCACCACCGAAGACGCCTTCGCCGAGATCGCCGCGGCGTTCGACGCCCGCCGCAACGCGCGGCCCCGCAATGACGGGGACGTGGACGCGGCGCTGCGCGACACCGACGGGCTGTCGGTCGAGTACCGCGCGCCCTTCCTTCACCACACCACGCTGGAGCCGATGGGGGCCGCCGCGCTTTACGACCCGGACGAGCCCCACCTGACGCTCTGGTCGGGCAACCAGGCCCCGGTGATGCACCGCGAGAAGGCCGCCGAGGCGGTGGGCCTGTCGGAGGATCAGGTGACCCTGCACACGCCGATGATGGGCGGCGGCTTTGGCCGGCGGGCGGAGTTCGACTTCACCGTGCTGGCCGCGCGGGTGGCGCGGGCAGTGCCCGGCACGCCGGTGCAGGTGACCTGGTCGCGCGAGGAGGACATGCGCCACGGCTTCTACCGCCCCGGCGCCATCGCCCGGATGCGCGGGGCGGTCGCGGACGGCCGGGTGACGGCCTTCGAGGCGCGGGTCGCGGCGCCTTCCGTCACCCGCCAGTCCTCGCGCCGATTCGCGGGCTTCGCCCCGCCCGGACCCGACCGCGGGCATCTGGAGGGGATGGCCGACCAGCCCTATGCCTTTGCCGCAGCCCGGGTGGAGGGGTATCTGGCCGAGACGGTGCTGCCGGTTGGGTTCTGGCGGGCGGTGGGCAATTCCTTCAACAGCTTCTTCCACGAGTGCTTCGTGGACGAGTTGGCACAGGCCGCCGGGGCCGACCCGCTGGCGTTCCGGCTCGATCATCTCGACGATGCCTCCTGCCGCGATGTACTGGAGGCGGTGGCCGAGATGTCGGACTGGACCGGACGGACGCCGGAGGGGGTGGGCCGCGGCGTTGCCATGACCCGCAGCTTCGGCACCCCGGTGGCGCAGGTCGTGGAGGTGGCCGACGAGGACGGCGCGGTGCGCATCACCCGCGCCTGGGTCGCCTGCGACATCGGCCGGGCGCTCGACCCCCGCATCGTGGCGCAGCAGATGGAGGGCGGGCTGATCCAGGGCCTGTCGGCGGCGGCCTTCGAGGAAATCACCTTCGAGGGCGGCCGCACAGTTCAGGGCAATTTCCCGGACTACAGGCCGATGCGCCTGCCGCAGGCGCCGCGCGTGGCGGTCCGTGTGCTGGAATCGGGCCGCCACATGGGTGGCGCGGGCGAGCCCGCCACACCTCCGGCGATGCCGGCGCTGGCCAATGCCGTCTTCGACCTGACGGGCCGGCGCCTGCGCGAGTTGCCGCTTTCGCGCCATGTGGCCTTCGCCGGCTGAGCGGGGCGGCGCTCAGGTCGGGTCGGGGATGTCGAGCCGGAACAGCGCCAGCGCCCAGTCCGCCAGCGGCAGCGCCCGGGCCGACAGGGTGCGCGCGATCCGCATCATCGGGGTGTTGCGGCGTTCGCAGACCATCCGGACGTCGGGGCGCCCGAGGCGCCGGGCCTGCCGCCCCGCCTCGGCCGTCAGTGCGGCCCCGATGCCCC
>SKMM01000014.1 GCA_007121055.1 Paracoccaceae bacterium
GAGCCCTCCATCGACGGCAAGGGCACCCATGGCGGCTATTGCGGCCCGGCGGTGAAACCCATCGCGCTGAACATGGTGGCCGAGATCGCCCGCGACCCCGAGACCCGCGGCCTGCCCATCAGCGGCATCGGCGGCGTCACCACCTGGCGCGATGCGGCCGAATTCCTGGCGCTGGGGGCGGGCAACGTGCAGGTCTGCACCGCGGCCATGACCTACGGCTTCGGCATCATCAAGGAGCTGACGGCGGGGCTGTCGCTGTACCTCGACCAGAAGGAGATGCAGCTGTCGGACCTCGTCGGCCGCGCGGTGCCCAATGTGACCGACTGGCAGTACCTCAACCTCAACTACGTCACCAAGGCCCGCATCGACCAGGACAGCTGCATCAAGTGCGGGCGCTGCTATGCGGCCTGTGAGGACACCAGCCACCAGGCCATCGCCATCAAGCCCGGCCGGGTGTTCGAGGTCATCGACGCGGAATGCGTCGCCTGCAACCTGTGCGTCGATGTCTGCCCGGTGGAGAGCTGCATCACCATGGAGCGCCTGCCCGCCGGCACGGTCGATCCCCGCACCGGGGTTGTGGTCAGCGACACCCACGCGGACTGGACCACCCATCCCAACAACCCGATGGCACGGGCCGCCGAATAGGGCCGGCCGCCGGGGCCGCCCGGCCCCTGTGCGACCGCGGCGCTTTTTCGCGAGGCCGGACGATGCCCCGGAATGCGAGGGCTTGTCTGATCGCTGGCCTGCCGACATTGTTCCCGGCAACATGTGCTGTCCCAAGGAGGTTTCCATGCGCGCATCAGCCCTCGCCCTCACCGCGTCTGCCGTGGCACTGGCAGCCGGCGCGGCCCAGGCCGACCGGATCGCGGTCTTCAACTGGTCCGACTACATCGCCCCCGACACGCTGGAGCGCTTCACCAACGCCACCGGCATCGACGTCAGCTATGACGTGTTCGATTCCAACGAGGTGCTGGAGGCACGCCTGTTCGCCGGCGCCTCTGGCTTCGACGTGGTGGTGCCCACGGCCGACTACATGATGCGCCAGATCGCCGCCGGCCTCTACCAGCCGCTGGACAAGGACCTGCTGCCCAACCTCGAGCACATGGACGAAAGCCTGATGGACCTCGTCTCGGTGTTCGACCCGGGCAACGAGCATGCCGTCATCTACATGTGGGGCACCACCGGCATCGGCTACAACCGCGCCGCTGTGGCCGAACGGCTGGGCGAGGATTTCGAGGTCGACACCTGGTCGCTGATCTTCGATCCCGAGATGGCCGCGCTGTTCCAGGACTGCGGCATTGCCTGGCTCGACAGCAACACCGAGATGCTGCCGGCGGCGATGAACTATCTCGGGCTGGACCCGACCTCCACCGACGAGGCCGATTTCGACGCCGCGGCCGAACTGCTGATGAGCGTGCGGCCTACTGTGCGCTATTTCCACTCGTCACAATACATCACCGATCTGGCGAACGGCGAGATCTGCATCGCCGTGGGCTGGTCGGGCGACGTGCTGCAGGCGGCCGAACGCGCCTCCGAGGCCGGCCGCGGGGTCGAGGTGGGCTATGCCATCCCCGACGAGGGCGCGCATCTTTGGTTCGACATGCTGGCGATCCCGGCCGATGCGCCGAACCCGGAAGGGGCACATGCCTTCATCAACTTCCTGATGGAGCCCGAGATCATCGCCGGCATCACCAACTACGTGATGTTCCCCAATGGCAACGCCAGCTCCAACGAGTTCATCGACCCCGAGATCCTGGCCGACCCCACGATCTATCCCTCGGCCGAGGCCAAGGAGGGGTTCTGGACGCTGCAGCCCTATGACGCGCGCACCGACCGGCTGGCCACGCGTATCTGGACGCGGGTGCGGACGGGGCAGTAACCTTTCCCGGGGCACGCCCGGCCACATGGCGGGGCGCGCCGTCGAGACCGGACCGGATTGGCCCGCCAGGGTGGGCCCTTTGGCGGATGGGCATGGCACGGGGGCCCCGCGATGAACCAGCAGCGCAGCGCGACCCGGCCGCTCGCCGCCGACACGCGGCCCTGGCGCGATCCCGCCGCGCGGCCCTTCCTGTCGATCCGCGGCGTGACAAAGCAGTTCGGCCTGTTCACCGCCGTGGACGGCATCGACCTCGACATCTTCAGGGGCGAGCTGTTCTGCCTGCTCGGCGCCTCGGGCTGCGGCAAGTCCACGCTGCTGCGGATGCTGGCGGGCTTCGAGGTGCCCACGGCGGGGGAGATCCTGCTGGACGGGCAGGACATGTCCACGGTGCCGCCCCACCGGCGGCCCACCAACATGATGTTTCAGTCCTACGCGCTGTTTCCGCACATGACGGTCGAGAAGAACGTCATGTACGGGCTGTTGCGCGAGGGGATGGCGCGGGCGGCGGCGCGCGATCGGGCGCAGGACATGCTGCGACTCGTGAAGCTGGAGAAGTTCGGGGGGCGCAAGCCGCACCAGCTGTCGGGCGGCCAGCGCCAGCGCGTGGCGCTGGCCCGTGCGCTGGTCAAGCAGCCGAAGCTTCTGCTGCTGGACGAACCGCTGGGGGCGCTCGACAAGAAGCTGCGCGAGGAAACGCAGTTCGAGCTGGTGCGCATCCAGGAAACCCTTGGCACCACCTTCATCGTCGTCACCCATGACCAGGAGGAGGCGATGACCATCGCCACGCGCATCGGCGTCATGCGCGACGGCGGCCTCGTGCAGGTGGGCGAGCCGCGCGAGATCTACGAGGCGCCCGAGACCCGCTTCGTCGCCGACTTCATCGGCTCGGTGAACCTGTTCGAGGGGCAGGTGGACGCGGCAGCCCCCGACGCGATGCGCGTGCTCACCCGCGACCTCGGCCCCGTCACCCTGCGCCCGGTCCCCGGCCTGACGCTGGGCCAGACCGTCTGGATCGCGCTGCGGCCCGAGCGGCTGGCGCTGTCGCACGCCGAGCCCACGGCCCCCAACAGGTTCCGTGCGCTGGTGGAGGATGTGGGCTACATGGGCCAGCTCTCGATCTACCGCCTGCGCCTGCGGGGGGGGCGGCTGGTGCAGGCCACGCTGTCGAGCCGCAGCATGGAGGACGACCCGATCAGCTGGGACGAGGAGGTCTGGGTCAGCTTCGCCCCCACCGCCGGCCGGGTGCTGACCGAATGACCGCGCTCACCCAGAGCCGACCCTGGCGCTGGACCGCCCGGGGCCTCGGGGTTCTTGGTTTCTCCGGCCGCACGCTGGTCATCGCCATCCCGATGCTGTGGCTGCTGGTCTTTTTCCTCGTGCCCTTCTTCGTGCTTGGCCGCATCTCGCTGGCCGAGCCGATCCTGGCGCGCCCGCCCTATTCGCCGCTGTTCGACCGCGCCCCCGATGGCAGCCTCGAGATCCTGGCCAATCTCGACAACTACCGCCTTCTCTGGGAGGATACGCTTTACCGCAACGCCTATCTCTCCTCGATCCGCATCGCCTTCGTCTCGACGCTGTTCGCGCTGCTGATCGGCTATCCCATCGCCTATTACATCGCCCGGTCGCCCGAGCCCCGCCGCACGATCCTGCTCCTGCTGGTGATCCTGCCCTTCTGGACCTCCTTCCTGCTGCGCGTCTACGCGTGGATGGGCTTTTTGCAGCGCGAGGGGCTTGTGAACTCGTTCCTGCTGTTCACGGGCATCATCGACGCGCCGCTGATCATGATGCAGACGACCTTCGCGGTGCAGGTGGGCATCGTCTACACCTACCTGCCCTTCATGATCCTGCCGCTCTACGCCAACCTCACCAAGCTGGACGAGGCGTTCTTCGAGGCCTCCGCCGACCTTGGCGCTTCGCCGCTGGTGACGTTCCTGACCGTCACGCTGCCGCTCTCGGTGCCCGGCATCATCGCGGGCTGCATGCTGGTGTTCATCCCGGCCATCGGGGAATACGTCATCCCGGCATTGCTGGGCGGCCCCGACACGCTGATGATCGGGCGCGTGCTGTGGGACGAGTTCTTCTCGGCCCGCGACTGGCCCATGGCGGCGGCGGTGGCCATCGTGATGCTGTTCCTGGTCGTGGCGCCGGTCATGTGGCTGCAGGACTGGCTCGACCGGCGGGGGCTGAACCGGTGAGGGCGCCGGTAGCCCTGCGCCTTGGTCCGCGGAGGTCGCGATGAAGCGCGGCTGGACCCTGCCGATCCTTGCGCTGCTGGGCTTTGTCTTCCTCTATGCGCCGATCGTGGCGCTGGTGGTGTTTTCCTTCAACGAGAGCCGGCTGGTGACGGTGTGGGCGGGGTTCTCCACCCGCTGGTACGTGGCGCTGTTCAACGACCGGCAGATCCTGCAGGCGGCCTGGATCAGCCTGCAGGTGGCGGTGGCCTCGGCCACGCTGGCCACGGTCTTCGGGGTGCTCGCGGCCTTCGTGCTGGCCCGGCTGGGGCGGTTCCGGGGGCGGCTTCTGCTGACCGGCATGACCACCGCGCCGCTGGTGATGCCCGAGGTCATCACCGGGCTGTCGCTGCTTCTGCTGTTCGTGGCGATGGAGCAGGTGCTGGGCTGGCCCGGCGGGCGGGGGATGGGCACCATCATCATCGCCCACACCACCTTCTGCCTCGCCTTCGTGGCCGTCATCGCCCAGTCGCGCCTGCGCGACATGGACGAAAGCCTCGAGGAGGCCGCCCGCGACCTTGGCGCGGGTCCGGTGCGGGTGTTCTTCGACATCACCCTGCCGGTGATCGCGCCCGCCATCGTCGCGGGCTGGCTTCTGGCCTTCACGCTGTCGCTGGACGATCTGGTGATCGCGAGCTTCGTGTCGGGGCCCGGCGCGTCCACCCTGCCGATGGTGGTGTTCTCCAAGGTCCGGCTCGGGGTGTCGCCCGACGTCAACGCGCTCGCGACCATCATCATCGCGGTAGTGGCGCTGTCCATCGCGACCGCCGGGGTGATCCTCTATCGCCAGAACAAGCGCAGGGCGCAGGGGCGCTGAGGCTCGGGCGCATAGCCGGCCGGCAGTCCGGGCAGGCCGCGCATGAAAAGGCCGCCACCCCGGGACGGAGCGGCGGCCCTGTGTGACGGCGGCGCGCGTCAGCCTTCGTCGGTCATGTCCTGAAGCATCGACACGATACGCTCGTTGAGCTCGGCATCGGTCTGGGCGGCCTCGTTGATCTCGAAGTAGCGCTCCAGCGTCATGCCCGGCTCGTCCTCGAGCGCGGTCATCATCGCGGTGTTGCCTTCCTCGACCAGCTCCTGCTGCTCGACCTCGTTCTCGGCGGCCTCGATGCGCTGGATGTAGACCTCGCGCACCTCGGACATGGCGAGGGTCGCGCGGGCAAAGGCGGACAGTTCGTCTTCGCTGACTTCCTCGATGGCGCCGGGCTGGGCGGGCTGCGCGGTCTGGGCGGTCAGCGCGCTGGGCGCCAGAACGGCACCGCCGATCATCAGCGTGGTCCCGAGCGCGGTGGCGGCGAGGACGTTCTTGAAGGTCATGGTAGCTCCTGTTTGCCTGTCGTGCTGCCCGGCCGCAGGCGCCAACCTGCAGACCAGTCAGTGGAAGAGGTAGGGACATGCCCCGTGTACGCAACCGCCGCGGGGTCCGGTGCGGCGATCCTTCGCCGTCCCACGCGGGCGAAAAGGGCATGGTCCTGCCGATTTCGGCGCCGCGGCGGGCAGGGGGTTGCGTGCCCCTGCCGGCTGCGATTCGCGGCTGCGCGGCATTGCCGGGCCACGCCCGCCCCCCCATATTTGCGGCATGCTACAGCTCACCCCGATCCTTTTTGCGCTGGCCTATGCGGTGGTCATCTACTGGTTTTCGGCCGCCCGCACCCGGCGGGAACTGGACGCGAAGTCCACCGACCTGACCGACCCCGGCCTGCTGCGGCTGACCGGGCGGATGGCGCGGGCGCTCGACCTCGACCGGATCCGGGTTCACATCTACGAGATCGACCCTGTGAACGGGCTCGCGGCGCCCGACGGGCGGATCTTCATCACCCGGGGGTTCTACAACCGCTATCGCCGGGGCGAGGTCACGGGCGAGGAGCTGGCGAGCGTCATCGCCCATGAGCTGGGGCATGTGGCGCTGGGCCATTCGCGCCGGCGGATGATCGACTTTTCGGGGCAGAACGCGGTGCGGGTGGCGATGGCCACGATCCTGAACCGGTTCCTGCCGGGGGTCGGGCCGCTGATCGCCAACGGGCTGATGACGCTGCTGGCCGCACGGATCTCGCGGTCGGACGAGTACGAGGCCGATGCCTATGCCTCGGCCCTGCTGATCCGCGCAGGCATCGGGACGGAGCCGCAGAAGTCGCTGTTCGACAAGCTGGAGCGACTGGTGGGCGGCGGGGCCGGGGCGCCGGCCTGGCTGATGTCGCACCCGCGCTCGGCCGACCGCATCCGCGCGATCGAGGCCAACGAAGCGCGCTGGCTGGGGGCCCCGCGCGGCTGAGCCGGCAGGGGGGGGATCAGTCGTGGGTCGGTCCAGGGTTGGTCCGGGGCGCCAGCGCCTTGCCCAGACGGGGCAGGCCTGCGCGGCGCAGCAGCGCGCGCAGGGGCTGGCGCCGGCCCGAATGGCGCTCGGTTTCGGCCACCACATGGGCGACCGCGGTGGTGATCAGGTCGGGCCGCTCCAGCCACAGCCGCATCAGCAGCGCATCGGGGGCCTCGGCCCGCAGGCCGTGGGGAGCGAGCGCGCGGGCGGGGAAATCGCGCAGGTTCTGCGTGACGATCAGCGTGGCCCGTCCGGCGATGGCGGCGGCGAGCACATGGGCATCCGCCGGGTCGGGCAGGTCCAGGGCAGCCTCCGCCCCGTCGGCCACATCGACCTCGGCCGCAGGGAACTCGGTCGTGAGGGCCGCGAGCGCCGGGCCCGCATCGTCGCCGCGCCTGCGCGCCGCATGGGCCCATTCCGCGAGGATCCGCGGGGACCACAGCGGCACCAGGCCGCCCGCGCGGGCCACCTCCACCAGAATCTCGCGCAGCACCGAGGGGTAGAGGACGCAGGCGTCGAGCACCGCGCGCGGCGGCCCCTCAGCCATCGAGGCGGAAGAACAGGGCCTTGAGGTAGCCCGATTCGGCCAGTTGCGGCAGGGTCGGATGGTCGGGCCCGGCAAAGCCGGTGTGCAGGATCTGGGCCCGGCGCCCGGCCCTTCCGATCCCGCGCGCCAAGGCGCTGCGGAACCGCGCGAGATCGACCGCATGGGAGCAGGAGCACAGGACCAGATAGCCGCCCGGCGCCACCAGCGGGGCCGCGAGCCGCGCGACCCGCTCGTAGGCGCGCAGCCCGGCCTCCTGCGCGCCGCGATGCGGGGCGAAGGCGGGCGGGTCGCACACCACCAGATCGAAGCGCGCGCC
>SKMM01000287.1 GCA_007121055.1 Paracoccaceae bacterium
GCCGCCCGCCATCGCGTGGCGGGACGCCGGGTGCTGCGGGCCGGCCCTGCGCCACGCCTCCTCCTGGCGGGCGCGTCAGCCAAGGGCCACCTGAGCAAGCTCCACCCCGCGGGCACCGGCCGGGATGAGGGTCAGCAGGCGCGCATCCTCGTCGCCCGTGGCGTGCGCCAACCGTAGCGTGAGCGCCTGGGGCGGTGGCGCGCCGAGGCGGTCGGGCCATTCCACCAGCACAAGCGCGCGGCCGAAGGCAGCCTCCAGCCCCAGTTCGGGCAGTTCCGACGGATCGCCCAGCCGGTAGAGGTCGGCATGCCAGATCGGCAGCGGACCCGCGGCGTATTCCTGCACCAGCGTGTAAGAGGGCGAGGGAACCTCCTCGGGCGGGGTGCCTGCGGCGCGTTGCAGGGCCCCGATCAGGGCGCGGGCGAAATGGGTCTTGCCGGCGCCGATGGGGCCGTCGAGCAGCAGCACATCCCCCGCCCGCAGCGCCGGGGCGAGGCGAAGTGCCAGGTCCTCCGTGGCCTCGGGGCCGGTCAACCGCAGGGTCATGGGTGCATGCGCCGTCATCACGCCCGACTGTGGCGCGGCCCGCAGGGCGGCGCAAGGCGGCACACGCCTCGGCGGGCTCAGGGCGCCCGACCGGGGGATGCAATCTGCCACAGGGCGGCGGCGGGGGAGCTTGCACGTCGACTGCCGTCGGGCACCGGATTACGCAGCGGCCATCAGGCATGCGGGCGGCGCGCCGTTGCGGCCCCCAACCTCCCCGCGCGGCTCGGCCCTTGGCCGCCGTCCGAGGGGCGGGCCCCGCCCATGTCCCCCTGCAGGCCTCCGGTGGCGTCGGGACCCAGCCAAGCTGTCGGCGCTGGCCGGTATCGGGACGGCAGGCTTCCCCGCGGATCTGTGGGGGCATTCCGCGCCGATTTCGTCCTGTGCGGGGGAGAGCCTGTCCGGCCAGGGGGCCCGGCCTGCGTCCTCGGGCGGCGGACGCAAAGCGCTGGAAGGGTCCGCTATGGCCTCCTTCAGGGGCCAGCGTGCCGCTGCGCCTTCGCCCGGCGGGCTCCTCCGGGTCGGGGCGGCTGCAGGGGGGACGCCCACGCGACCTCGCCGGGCTGCGATCCGCGGTTGCCCTTGCGCCCGCGGGCCCTTACCTGTGGGCGCGATCCATTGCCAAGGGGGCCGCCATGACGTCGCTGATCCAGATCATCATGCTGATACTCGACGTGATCTGGTTCATTGTGATCGTCCACGTCATCCTGTCCTGGCTGATCAACTTCCAGGTCCTCAGCCTGCGCCAGCCGATCACGGCACAGATCTGGGACGGCCTGAACCGGGTGCTGGAGCCACTCTACACCCCGATCCGCCGCATCCTGCCCGACATGGGGGGCATCGACCTCGCACCGCTGGTGCTGCTGATCGGGATCTATGCGCTGCGCATCGTCATCGCCAACAACGCGGCCATGCTGATCGGCGCCGTCTGAGCGCATGGCGCCGCGGCCCGAGCCCGCCGAGCTTCTGCGCTCGGTCTTCGGCTTTTCCGGCTTCCGCCCCGGGCAGGAGGAGATCGTGGAGGCGGTCTGCGCGGGCCGCGACACGCTCGCCATCATGCCGACCGGCGGAGGCAAGTCGCTCTGTTACCAGTTGCCCGCGCTGTGCCGGCCCGGCGTGACGCTGGTGATCTCGCCGCTGATCGCGCTGATGCGCGACCAGGTGCGGGCGCTGCGCGAGGCGGGGGTGGGGGCGGGCGCGCTGACCTCGGGCAACACCGAGGACGAGACCGACAGCGTCTTCGACATGCTGGAGGCCGGGAGGCTGAAACTTCTCTACATGGCGCCCGAGCGGCTGGCCTCGGGCGGCGCGCAGGCGCTGCTGCGCCGGGCGAACTGCGGCCTGATCGCGGTGGACGAGGCGCATTGCGTCAGCCAGTGGGGCCATGACTTCCGCCCCGACTACCTGCGCATCGGCGAGCTGCGCGCCGCTCTCAAGGTCCCGCTCGCCGCCTTTACCGCCACCGCCGATTCCGAGACGCGCTCCGAGATCGTCACGCGCCTGTTCAACGGTACCCCGCCGGAGACCTTCCTGCGCGGCTTCGACCGCCCCAACATCCGCCTCGCCTTCGCGCCCAAGAACAAGCCCCGCGCCCAGATCGAAGGCTACGCCGCCGCCCGCCGCGGTCTGTCCGGCATCGTCTACTGCGCCACGCGCGCGAAAACCGAAACGCTGGCCCAGGCCCTCACCACCGCCGGTCACACCGCCATCGCCTATCATGGCGGCATGGCCGCCGAGGAACGCCGCCTCGCCGAGGGGCGGTTCCAGCAGGAGGATGGCCTCATCGTCGCTGCCACCATCGCCTTCGGCATGGGCATCGACAAGCCCGACATCCGCTGGGTCGCCCACGCCGACCTGCCGAAATCGATCGAGGGCTACTATCAGGAGATCGGGCGCGCCGGCCGCGACGGCGCCCCCGCCGACACCCTCACACTCTACGGGCCCGACGACATCCGCCTGCGCCGCGCCCAGATCGACGAGGGCCTTGCCCCCCCCGAGCGCAAGGAGGCCGACCATGCCCGCCTCAACGCGCTCCTCGGGCTGGCCGAGGCCACCGCCTGCCGCCGCCAGATCCTGCTGGGGTATTTCGGCGAGGAGAGCGCGCCTTGCGGCAACTGCGACCTTTGTGAACGCCCCGCGCGGCTGTTCGACGCCACCCAGTCCGTTCGCAAGGCCCTGTCCGCGGCCCTGCGCACCGGCGAGAGCTTCGGCGCGGGCCATCTCATCGACATCCTCACCGGCAATGCCACCGACAAGGTCAGGACCCGCGGCCACGACCGGCTGCCGACCTTCGGCGTGGGCCGCGATCTGGGGCGCGCGGGCTGGCAGGCGGTGTTCCGCCAGATGATGGGCCGCGACCTGATCCGCCCCGATCCCGAGCGCCATGGTGCTTTGCGCATGACCGACGCCGCCCGCCCCGTGCTGCGCGGCGAGGAGACCGTGATCCTGCGCGAGGACACCGTCGAGGCCGCCCGCGCCGCCGCCCGCCCCGAGCCCCGCGCGCTGGTGGAGGAGGCCGACGAGGGCCTTCTGGCTGCCCTAAAGGCCAAACGCCGTGCGCTGGCCGAGGCCGCCCGCGTGCCCGCCTATGTCATCTTCCCCGACCGCACGCTGATCGAGATGGCCCAGCGCCGCCCCCAGACCCTCGACGAGATGGCCCAGATCACCGGCGTCGGTGCGGCCAAGCTCGACCGCTACGGCGGCACCTTCCTCGCCGTCATCACCGGCATGGACGCCCCGCCCATGCACCCCGCCCGCCGCGCGCTGGCGGGCCGCGACACGGGCGCGCTCTACGACCGCCTGATGAAGACCCAGACCCGCCTCGCCCGCGGCCCCGGCGGCACCGACAAGCCCCTGTCCTGCACCCCCGCCACCCTGCGCCGCATCGCCGAGGCCCGTCCCACCACCCTCGAGGCCCTCGACCGCATCGGCGCCCTGGGCGAGCAAAAGCTCACCCGCTTCGGCCCCGCCTTTCTCGCTGCCCTCTCCGACGTCGAGCCGGAGGAAGACACCGACGGCTTTTCCTGACCCCCAACCGCCTCGGTTTCCCCCCGGTCCTCGGTTTCCCCCCGGTCCTGCAGCGACCCCGCCGCGCGGCGTCAATCCGCCCCCGGTGGCGCCGCAGAGCTCGCGGCCCTCGCCTCCCCCCCCCCGAGCCTGTCTGGTACCTCGGCCCGGAAGACGACGCGGCCTTCGTCCGGTCCCCGGAAAACGCGCTGCGGCAGGCAGGGTTCGATCGCTCCACGCGCGGGTCGGCAGCGGCATGTCCAGCCCGATGGTTGCCACGCCTCTTACCGGCCAGACCGGGCCTGCGACTGGCTGCGCCTGCCCGCCAGGTTGCGACGGTCCTTTCGCCATCCCGGGCCCGTTCCCGTTGCAACCGGGAGAGTCGCGGCTGGGTCGACGGTGACCACACCCGGAAACCGGAGCCACAGTCCTGTGCCGCGCATCCTGGACGCGGGCGCGAGCAGACGAGGCGTTGCACATGGCGCAGGGAAGGGAAAAGCCTCCCGTCATGTGACTCGCCGGGAAACAAGACCTCGCGGGCCAGGCGCCGCGCTCAGGCTGCCCGCCAGTCGAAGAACCCCGCCGGGGCCCGGGCAAGCAACCGACGCGCAAGCTCCGCACCCAGTTCTGCTGCATCACCAATGGCCGCCCGTCCCTCGTCGGTCAGGCATTCGCTGCCATCGGGGCGCAGGATCTCGCCGCGCAGCCAGACCTCGGACCCTTCGATCACCGCAAGGCCCGCGATCGGTGTCTCACAGGACCCGTCAAGCCCCGCCAGCATCGCCCGTTCGGCGGCCAGCCTGATCCCGGTGTCGCGGTCATGCAGCGGCCCCAGCAGCGCCTCGGTGGCCGCATCGGCCCCGCGCCTCTCGATCCCGATCGCGCCCTGGCTGACAGCGGGCAGCATCTCCTCGGCCGCGACCGGCCCGCGGGCGACCTCGGCCATCCCCAGCCGGTTCAGCCCCGCCATCGCCAGGAAGGTGCAATCCGCCACCCCGTCCTGCAGCTTCTTCAGCCGGGTCTGCACATTGCCGCGGAACTCCACCACCTTCAGGTCGGGCCGGCGGTACAGCATCTGCGCACGCCGCCGCAGGCTCGACGATCCCACCACTTGCCCCGGCTGCAGATCGGCGATCCCGCCCGCCTTGTGCGAGACAAACGCATCGCGCGGGTCCTCGCGCGGCAGGAAACAGTCCAGCACCAGCCCCTCGGGCTGCTCCACCGGCATGTCCTTCATGGAATGCACCGCGATGTCGATGCCACCGTCCAGCAGCGCATCCTCGATCTCGCGGGTGAACAGCCCCTTGTTCCCGATCTCCTTGAGCGGCGTGTCCTTGGCCACCATGAACCGGTCGTCACCCTTGACCTTGATCACCACGATCTCGAAGGCCGCCTCGGGCAGGTCATGGGCGGCCATCAGCCGCGCGCGGGTCTCATGCGCCTGCGCCATCGCCAGCGGCGAGCCGCGGGTGCCAATGCGCAGAGGGGCGTCGGGGGAGGGGAGCGTGCGTGTCATGGGGCGATGAATGGCCGCGCCCCGGTTGTCTGTCAACCTGTCCAGCGCGCTTGACATCGCCCCCCTGCACGGGGGACGAACGGCCAAGCATCAGGAGACCCCAAATGGCCGATACGAGCCTCGCCCCCCAGGCTGCCACCCAGACCAAGACCATCCTGCGCGCGCTGGCGGGCGAGCGTGTGGACCCCGCCCCGGTGTGGCTCATGCGCCAGGCCGGCCGCTACCTGCCGGAGTACCGCGCGACGCGGGCGCAGGCGGGCGACTTCCTCAGCCTGTGCTACAACTCCGAACTGGCGGCCGAGGTCACGCTCCAGCCGATCCGCCGCTACGATTTCGACGCCTCGATCCTGTTTGCGGACATCCTGCTCTTGCCCCAGGCGCTGGGGGCGGATCTGTGGTTCGTCACCGGCGAGGGGCCGCGGCTGTCCACCCTGTCGGACGCCGAGGGCGTGGCGAAGCTGAAGCCGACCGAGGCGATCCACGAACACCTCGCCCCCGTCTATGAAACCGTGCGCATCCTGCGCCGCGAACTCCCCGCCCACACCACGCTGATCGGCTTTGCCGGCGCGCCGTGGACGGTGGCCACCTACATGATCGCCGGCCGCGGCACCCCAGACCAGGGCCCGGCGCACGCGATGCGCGAGGGCGACCCCGCGGCCTTCGACGCGCTGATGGCGCGGCTGACCGAGGCCACCATCGAATACCTCTCCGCCCAGATCGAGGCGGGCGCCGAGGTGGTGAAGATCTTCGACAGCTGGGCAGGCTCCCTGGTCGGCGCCGGCCGCGCGGGCGCCTTCGAGAAATACGCCCTGAAACCCGCGCGCGAGATCACTCAGGCGCTCAAGGCCCGCCACCCGGGCATCCCCGTCATCGCCTTCCCCCGCCAGGCGGGCGACCATTACGTGGGCTTCGCGCGCGCCACCGGCGCCGATTGCGTGGCGCTGGACAATTCCGTCAGCGCAGACTGGGCGGCGGCGGAGGTGCAGAAGGACGGCTGCGTGCAGGGCAACCTCGACCCGCGGCACATGGTCACGGGCGGGCCCGCGCTCACGGCCGAGGCCAAGCGCATCGTCCAGGCCTTCTCGGGCGGGCCGCACATCTTCAACCTCGGCCACGGCATCACCCCCGACGCCGACCCCGACAACGTCCACCGCCTGCTCGAGGCGATCCGCGGCTGACATCCTGCGGCTTGGCAGCGACCGCCCGACCGTGGCAGGGTTAGAGCGAGAGCAGACCGGCACACGGGCAGGCCCCGGACAGGCCGGCACGGCTTGGGGCAGGGAGCAGGCATGACACGGGCGGGAATGGCCGCGGGCGCGGGTCTGGCGATGGCGGTGATGGCGGGCTGCACCCCGCAGGACGGCGCGGAGGTCTCTGGCCGTGCACTCTTTGCCGAGAACTGCGCGGTCTGCCACGGCGACGGCGGCCGCGGCGACGGCCCGGCCGCCGCGGGCTTCACCACACCGCCCACCGACCTGACGCTGCTGTCGCGCGCCAACGACGGCACCTTTCCCCTCGTCTCGGTGATGAGCTACATCGACGGCTACACCCGCGAGGACCGGGCCGAGGGCATGCCCGCGTTCGGCGCCCTCCTCGAGGGCCGTACTGTCATGGTCGAGACCGGCGACGGGATCCTGACCCCCACCCCCGAACCCCTTGTGGAACTTGCGGAATACCTCCGCGGCCTTCAGCGTTGACGACTGCTGCCGAGGACCACTATGGCGCCCCGCGAGCCGCTTCGGGCTCGCGTCGCGCCTCATCCTGAGCGTCGGGGTTTCGATCCCCGCACCATGACCGTAGCGAAAGGGTCTCCACGGATGCCCGCGGGCGACCGCCGAAAGCTCTCCCGGAGCGGACACCGAATCTGACCTGCTCCCCTGAAAAGTCCTCGATTTGGGGTTGGCCTGTTCTCCAACCGAGGAGACAGACGATGAAGAGAAGCCGTTTCAGCGAAGAACAGATTATTTGCCACTTAACCTTCTTTCCATGCTGTTCTTGGGGAGGGAGGACCAGTTCATGGGACGATCATCGACAGTTAGGCTCAGGACTTCGATAACGGGGCTGTCTGGGTCAAGGAATTTTTGACAGACGGACCCGGACGCCCAGGGGCGGTTACAGCGAGTTGACTTTCGTGCGTTGCCGTTCTGCGGA
>SKMM01000253.1 GCA_007121055.1 Paracoccaceae bacterium
CAGGGACAGACAGCGAGAGGGACCATGGAGTTCGACACCGAGATCGACCGCCGCGGCAGCCATTGCATGAAGTGGGACATGATGCAGGCCCGCTATGGGGTGTCGCCCGCCGATGGCATCCCGATGTGGGTGGCCGACATGGACTTCCGCGCCCCCGACTGCGTGCACGCGGCCCTCCGCACCATGGTCGACCACGGCATCTACGGCTATTTCGGCGACGACAGCGCCTATCTGCAGGCGATCCGCTGGTGGATGGACAGCCGCCATGGCTGGCAGCTGGACCCGGCCGCGGTCTTCACCACCCATGGCCTCGTCAACGGCACGGCCCTGTGCATCGAGACCTGGACCCAACCCGGCGACGGCGTGGTGCTGCTGACGCCGGTCTACCATGCCTTCGCCCGCGTCATCCGCGCCGCGGGCCGCGAGGTGATCGAACTGCCGCTGAAGATCGAGGACGGGCTGCATCGCCTCGACCTCGACGCGCCCCTGCCCGAAAACGCCCGGATGCTGCTGTTCTGCTCGCCCCACAACCCGGGCGGGCGGGTCTGGAGCGTCGCCGAACAGCAGGCCGTCGCCGACTTCGCCGCCCGCCACGACCTCATCCTCGTGTCGGACGAGATCCACCATGACCTCGTCATGCCCGGCCACCGCCATGTGCCCATGCCCCTCGCGGCGCCCGACAGCCTCGACCGTCTGGTGATGCTGACAGCGGCCACCAAGACCTTCAACATGGCCGGCGCCCACACCGGCAACGTGATCGTCCCGAACCCCGAGCTTCGCCGCGCCTTCGCCGGGACCATGGCCGCGCAGGGGATCTCGCCCAACAGTTTCGGGATGCACATGGTCACGGCGGCCTATTCGCCCGAGGGCGCCGCCTGGGTCGATGCGCTGAACGCCTATCTCGACGGCAACCGGCGGCTGTTCGACGCAGGCATCGCGCAGATCCCCGGGCTGCGGTCCATGCCGCTGCAGGCGACCTATCTGGCCTGGGTGGACTTTGCGGGCACGGGGATGGAGGCTACGGAATTCACCGCGCGGGTCGAGCGCGACGCCCGCATCGCGGTGAACCATGGCGAGACCTTCGGCACCGGGGGCGACAGTTGGCTGCGCTTCAACCTCGCCACCCCCCGCACGCGGGTGGTCGAGGCCGTGGAGCGGCTGCAGAAAGCCTTCGGCGACCTGCAATAATTGACGGCGGGGTAGCATGGGGGATTCCCCACTGCCCCGCGCTGTGGCATGCTTTGCCTAAAGAGTGGTGAGGCAGCCGATGCAGCAGGACGGACCGCGCCCGACCTTAGGGTCGGCAATCTTTTTCGGGATCGCCTTTGTCGTGGGCAGCTACTTCACCTTCGCCGCGGTGCAGGGCAACCACGGCCTGTTCCAGCGCATCGAGACCCAAGCCGAGATCGTGACCCTGCGCGAGACCCGCGACCGGCTCGCGGCCGAGCTTGCGTTCATGGAGAACCGCACCCGCCGAATGTCCGACGGTTTCCTCGATCTGGACCTGCTGGACCAGCAGGCCCGCGACGTGCTGGGCTGGATGCGCGCCGACGAGCTGGTGGTGCGCTGACGGCCTGGGCAGGGCGCAACCCTCTCGACAAAAACCGGAATCCCTCTGAAGCGTGGCTGTCTTGGGCGGCCCCCTGCCCTGCGTCAGGCTGCGCGGCAATTGCCCCTACACCTCCGCGGCGGGATGCGCTAATGAATGGTTCAACGTTGAACTATTCCCCGGCAACGGGGGCGCCAGCGACAAGGGGGGAGCCCATGGCCGCACGCAAGCCCGCTCGGGCCGCGAATGTCTCGCGCGACGAGCTAATGCAGTATTACGCCGACATGCTGATGATCCGGCGCTTCGAGGAGAAGGCCGGCCAGCTTTACGGCATGGGCCTGATCGGGGGGTTCTGCCACCTCTATATCGGGCAGGAGGCGGTGGTGGTGGGCCTCGAGGCCGCCGCCGAGGAAGGCGACAGCCGCATCACCACCTACCGCGACCACGGCCACATGCTGGCCTGCGGCATGGACCCCAAGGGCGTCATGGCGGAACTGACCGGCCGCGAGGGGGGCTACTCCCGCGGCAAGGGCGGGTCGATGCACATGTTCTCCAAGGAAAAGCGCTTCTACGGCGGGCATGGCATCGTCGGCGCCAACGTGCCGATCGGCGCGGGCCTGGCCTTCGCCGACAAGTACAACGGCACCGACCGCGTGACCTTCACCTATTTCGGAGACGGGGCGGCCAACCAGGGCCAGGTCTACGAGACCTACAACATGGCCATGCTGTGGGAACTGCCGGTCATCTTCGTGATCGAGAACAACCGCTACGCCATGGGGACCAGCGTGCAGCGCGCCACCAAGTCCCCCAGCCTGTGGGAACGCGGCGCCGCCTATGGCATCCCCGGCGAGGAGGTCGACGGCATGGACGTGCTGGCGGTGAAGGCCGCCGGCGACAAGGCGGTGAAACACTGCCGCGCGGGCAAGGGCCCGTACATCCTCGAGGTCATGACCTATCGCTACCGCGGGCATTCCATGTCCGACCCCGCGAAATACCGCACCCGCGACGAGGTGCAGAAGATGCGCGAGGAACGCGACGCCATCGAGCAGGTGCGCCAGCTTCTGCTGACCGGCAAGCACGCCACCGAGGACGACCTCAAGGCCATCGACCGCGACATCAAGGCCCGCGTCAACGAGGCCGCCGATTTCGCCCGCGAGAGCCCCGAGCCGGATGTCTCCGAGCTCATGACCGACATCTACGCCGAGGCCTGAGGGGGGACCAATGGCAACCGAAATCCTGATGCCTGCGCTGTCGCCCACCATGGAGGAGGGCACTCTCGCCAAGTGGCTCAAGCGCGAGGGCGAGACCGTATCGGCCGGCGACATCATCGCCGAGATCGAGACCGACAAGGCCACCATGGAATTCGAGGCGGTGGACGAGGGCATCCTCGGCCGCATCCTGATCCCCGAGGGCACCGAGGGCGTGAAGGTCAACACCCCCATCGCCGTGCTGGTGGAAGATGGCGAGAGCGCCGACGCCGCGGCCCCGGCTTCGGCCCCCGAGCCGGCGAAGACCGAGGCCCCCGCGCCGAAGGCCCCTGCCGAAGCCAAGGCTCCGGCGCCCGCGGCGGCGAAGATGGAGCCCGACTGGCCCGAGGGAACCGAGACCCGCAAGCAGACTGTCCGCGAGGCGCTGCGCGACGCCATGGCCGAGGAGATGCGCCGCGATGCGGGTGTATTCATCATGGGCGAGGAGGTCGCCGAGTACCAGGGCGCCTACAAGGTCACGCAGGGGCTGCTGGACGAGTTCGGCGCCAAGCGCGTGATCGACACGCCCATCACCGAGCACGGCATTGCCGGCCTCGGCGTCGGCGCGGCCTTCGGCGGCCTCAAGCCCATCGTCGAGTTCATGACCTTCAACTTCGCCATGCAGGCGATCGACCAGATCGTGAACTCGGCCGCCAAGACCCTCTACATGTCCGGTGGCCAGATGGGCTGCCCCATGGTGTTCCGCGGCCCCAACGGCGCGGCTGCCCGCGTCGGCGCCCAGCACAGCCAGTGCTACGCCGCCTGGTATGCTCATATTCCGGGCATGAAGGTCGTGATGCCCTATTCCGCCTCGGACGCCAAAGGCCTGCTGAAGACCGCCATCCGCGATCCCAACCCGGTGGTGTTCCTGGAAAACGAGATCCTCTACGGCAAGTCCTTCGACGTGCCGGTGATGGAGGATTTCACCGTGCCGTTCGGCAAGGCGAGGATCTGGCGCGAGGGCATGGATGTCACCCTTGTCAGCTTCGGCATCGGCATGACCTACGCCATCGAGGCCGCCGAGAAGCTGGCGACCGAGGGCATCTCGGCCGAGGTCATCGACCTGCGCACCCTGCGCCCGATGGATACCGACACCGTGCTCGCCTCCGTGCGCAAGACCAACCGCTGCGTGACCATCGAAGAGGGCTTCCCGGTCGGCGCCATCGGCAACCACCTCTCGGCGGTGATCATGGAACAGGCCTTCGATTACCTCGATGCCCCGGTGATCAACTGCACTGGCAAGGACGTGCCGATGCCCTATGCCGCGAACCTCGAGAAACTGGCGCTGGTGACCACCGAGGAGGTGCTCGCCGCCGTCCACAAGGTCACCTATCGCTGAGGGGGAAAGCATGGCCACCGAGATCCTGATGCCCGCCCTGTCCCCCACCATGGAGGAGGGGACGCTGGCGAAATGGTTGGTCAAGGAGGGGGACACGGTTTCGGCCGGCGACCTCCTGGCCGAGATCGAGACCGACAAGGCGACGATGGAGTTCGAGGCGGTGGACGAGGGCATCGTCGGCAAGATCCTCGTGGCCGAGGGCACCGAGGGCGTGAAGGTCAACACCCCCATCGCCGTGCTGGTCGAGGATGGCGAGAGCGCCGACACCCCGGCCCCGGCGCCCCCCGCCGAGGCAATACCGGACAGCAAGGCCGAGGCCCCTGCCCCGGCGCCGGAGGCTGCTACCGCCGCCCCGCCCGCGCCGCAGGGCGCCGAGGGGCGCATCTTCGCCTCGCCGCTGGCCCGCCGGATCGCGGCGGAAAAGGGGCTGGACCTTGCGCAGATCAAGGGCTCGGGCCCCCATGGCCGGATCGTGCGCGCCGATGTGGAGGGCGCCAAGCCGCAGGCCGCCGCGCCGGCCGCCGCGGCTGACACGGCCCCTGCCCCGGCTGCCGCCGCGGCATCAGCGATGCCCGCAGGTGCCGGCTTCGACGCCGTGGCAAAGATGTTCGAGGGGCGCGAGGTCGAGGAGGTCAAGCTCGACGGGATGCGCCGGACGGTGGCCGCTCGGCTCACCGAGGCCAAGCAGACCATCCCGCATTTCTACCTGCGCCGCTCGGTGGAGCTCGATGCGTTGATGGCGTTCCGGGCGCAGCTGAACGCGCAGCTGGAAGGGCGCGGGGTCAAGCTGTCGGTCAACGACTTCATCATCAAGGCCTGCGCGCTGGCGCTGCAGGCGGTGCCGGACGCCAACGCCGTCTGGGCCGGCGACCGGATCATCAAGCTCAAGCCCTCGGATGTCGCGGTCGCGGTGGCGGTGGATGGCGGGCTGTTCGTGCCGGTGCTGAAGGACGCGCATCTCAAGACACTCTCGGCGCTGTCGGCCGAGATGAAAGACCTCGCCGGGCGGGCGCGCAGTCGCAAGCTGGCGCCGCATGAATATGTGGGCGGGAGCTTTGCGATCTCGAACCTCGGCATGTTCGGGATCGAGAATTTCGACGCGGTCATCAACCCGCCCCACGGGGCGATCCTGGCGGTGGGCGCCGGCGTCAAGCAGCCGGTGGTGAAGGCCGACGGCAGCCTCGGCGTGGCCAACGTGATGTCCATGACGCTGTCGGTGGATCACCGGGTGATCGACGGGGCGCTGGGCGCGCAACTGCTGCAGGCGATTGTCGAGAACCTGGAAAACCCGCTGTCGATGCTCGCCTGACGGAGCCGGGGGCGGCCGGGCCGGGGGCAATCTGCGCCCCGGTAAGGGGGGGCCGGCCCAGTCGGCTCAGGCCTGCTGGGCGAGCCGGGCTTCGAGCACCTCGAAGGGCACGCCCGGGGCCTCCTTGGCGCCGCGGATCACCAGCGAGGTCTTGACGCTCGCGACATTGTCGGCGGCGGTCAGTTCCTCGGTCAGGAAGCGCTGAAAGGTCGAGAGATCCGGCGCGATGCACTTCAGGATGAAGTCGATCTCGCCGTTGAGCATGTGGCAGGCGCGCACCAGCGGCCAGGCGCGGCAGCGCGTCTCGAAGGCCGAGAGGTCAGCCTCGGCCTGGCTGTGCAGGCCCACCATGGCGAAGACCTGAACCTCGAAGCCAAGGCTGCGCGGGTCCACATCGGCGTGGTAGCCGCGGATGTAGCCCTGTTCCTCGAGCGTGCGGACACGGCGCAGGCAGGGCGGGGCGGAAATGCCGACCCGGCGGGCGAGTTCCACATTGGTCATGCGCCCGTCGCCCTGAAGCTCGGCCAGAATCTTGCGGTCGATGGGGTCGAGGCGCGAGCCTGGCATGGGTCGTCTCCGAAGGGGGCGCCGGGAGCGTCCACGGCGCGACGTCGGCGGGACTGTATGCCGGCGGGGCGTCGGGCGCAATAATGTTTCGCCTCTGCGCAATATCCCGAAGCCAGGTGCCGGGGGCTTGATCGGGGCGAACATATTCTCATTTACGCATGGAACGGGGGCCGCGGACGGGTTGAAAACCCCGCCCCGGCGGTTACCACCAGAGACGGACCACGAAAGGACATGCCATGGCCGAGACGAAACACAGCCGGGTTCTGATCATCGGCTCGGGACCGGCGGGCTACACCGCGGCGGTCTATGCCGCGCGGGCGATGCTGGAGCCGGTGCTCGTGCAGGGCATCCAGCCCGGCGGGCAGCTGACCATCACCACCGAGGTGGAGAACTGGCCGGGCGACACCTCGGTGATGGGTCCCGACCTGATGGTCCGGATGGAGGCCCACGCCCGCGAAATGGGCACCGAGATCGTCACCGACCACATCGCGAGCCTGGATCTGTCGCGCCGCCCCTTCGTGGCGCAGGGCGATGGCGGCACCACCTACACGGCGGATGCGGTAATTCTGGCCACCGGCGCACAGGCGCGCTGGCTGGGCCTGCCCTCCGAGGCCGCGTTCCAGGGGTTTGGCGTCTCGGCCTGCGCCACCTGCGACGGGTTCTTCTATCGCGGCCAGGAGGTGGTGGTGATCGGCGGCGGCAACACCGCGGTGGAGGAGGCGCTGTTCCTGACGAATTTCGCCAGCAAGGTGACGCTGGTGCACCGCCGCGACAGCCTGCGGGCCGAAAAGATCATGCAGGAGCGGCTGTTCCGCAATCCGAAGGTCGAGGTCATCTGGGACCATGTGCTGGACGAAGTGCTGGGAGAGGACGACCCCCGCGGCGTCACCGGCGTGCGGTTGCGGCATGCCCGGACCGGGGCCGAACGCGACCTGCCCTGCGCCGGGGTGTTCATCGCCATCGGCCATGACCCGGCCTCGGGCCTCGTGAAGGACCAGCTGCGGATGCGCGAGGGCGGCTATGTCTGGGTCGAGCCCGGGACCACCCGCACCTCCATCCCCGGCGTCTTTGCGGCCGGAGACCTGACCGATGACCATTACCGGCAGGCGGTGACCTCGGCCGGGATGGGCTGCATGGCCGCGCTCGACGCCGAGCGGTTTCTGGCGGCGCAGGCGCCTGCGGCCGGCGCAGC
>SKMM01000040.1 GCA_007121055.1 Paracoccaceae bacterium
CCCCGAGGGGGGCGGGGCGCCCGTGGCTGGCGCAGCGTCGGTCCGAGGGGCCTCGGCGGGCGCCACGGGCTGCGCGCAGGCCCCGAAGCGCGGCACGGCCCGCTGCACGAAGGGCCCGGCCCCGGCGAAGAAATCATCGTCTCGGCCGAAGACCTCGTCATCGTCGCGGAAGAGGTGGAAGGCGCCCGCGCCCTTGCCCACGCGCCCCAGCATCGCCAGCACCACCACCAGGAGCACCGCGATCCCGGCCCAGTGCGGCAACAAGAGCCACAGGATGTCCCTCAGCGCGGCCCATCCCGATCCGTCCATGCCCTGTTCCATCGCGGCGCCCTTTCTGGCGGTCAGCGCGGCCGGCCGGAGGGGAATGCGCGCCGCCCGGCCGCCGCGGCCGGGCCCAGGGCCGACCGCGCGGGTCACGTCCCTGGCCCCGGAGTGCCTGCACGGTCGTCGATCTCGGCGCCGTGATCAAGCCTTTCCTGTGGGATCCCGGCGGCCCGGCGCCTGACCGCCGCGCCGTCCGAGCCTCAGGCGAGCCAGGGGCGAAAGCGGCCCAGGACCCGGACGTAGATGTCGCGCTTGAAGGGCACGATGCCGTCGAGCATCTCGTCGGCGGTGATCCAGCGCCATTCCGAGAATTCGGGATGGGCGGTGTCGATCCGGATCTCGCCGTCGTCCCCGAGGAACCGCAGCAGGAACCAGCGCTGCTCCTGCCCACGGAAGCGGCCGCCCCAGACCCTCGGAATCAGTTCGTCGGGCAGGTCATAGCGCAGCCAGTCTGGCGTGGCGTCGAGGAGGCTGACGCGGTCGGCGGGCACGCCGATCTCCTCGTGCAGTTCGCGCAGGGCGGCGTCCTCGGGGCTTTCGCCGCGGTCCACCCCCCCCTGGGGCATTTGCCAGGCGGGCCTGTCGCTGTCGATGCGCTGGCCGGCAAAGATCAGGCCTGCGGGGTTGATCAGCGTCACGCCGACGCAGGGCCGGTAGGGCAGGGTGGTGGGGGAGGCCATTGCGGCCCCCCTCAGTTGCCGTTCAGCTTGGACAGGCCACGCAGGATGTCGAGGGCGAAGGCGAGCTGGAAGTCCTGCTCGCGCAGGCGCGCGGTTTCCTCGGCCAGGCGCCGCTCCTCCTCCAGCATGCGCTGCTGGTCCTCGGAGATGTTGTCGCCCTGCAGGCTGTTGCGGAGCTGCGATTCGGAGCGCGGCGGCAGGCTGGGGCCGTTGTCCTCCTCGGCCTGGCGGCGGGGGGGCTGCTCGACCACGATGTCGGGCGACACGCCCAGCGCCTGGATCGACCGCCCCGAGGGCGTGTAGTAGCGCGAGGTGGTCAGCCGCATCGCCCCGTCGCCGCGCAGCGGGATCACCGTCTGCACCGAGCCCTTGCCGAAGCTGCGGGTGCCCACCACCACCGCGCGGCGGTGGTCCTGCAGCGCGCCCGCCACGATCTCGGACGCCGACGCCGAGCCGCCGTTGATCAGCACCACCATCGGCAGCCCCTCGATCAGGTCGCCGGCGGTCGCGTTGAAGCGCTCGCCATCCTCGGGGTTGCGCCCGCGGGTGGACACGATCTCGCCCTGATCGAGGAAGGCGTCGGCCACGCGGATGGCCTGGGTCAGCAGCCCGCCGGGGTTGTTGCGCAAATCGAGCACAACCCCTTCGATGGCCTCGAGCCCACCCGCCTCCTCGATCGTCTCGCGCAGCCCGTCGCGCAGGTTGGGCCAGGTCTGGTCGTTGAAGGTGGTGACGCGCGCCACCACCGCGTTGTTCTCCAGCCGCACGCGGGCGGCGGTCAGCCGGATCGTGTCGCGCACGATGGAGACGTCGAACGGGTCGGTGCGGCCTTCGCGCACCACGGTGATCACGATCTCCGAGCCCACGGGCCCGCGCATCAGCTCCACCGCCTGGTCCAGCGTCAGCCCCATAACCGACTCGCCGTCCACCTGGGTGATGAAGTCGCCCGCCTCGATCCCGGCCGCGTCGGCGGGCGTGCCGTCGATGGGCGAGACGACCTTGACGAAGCCGTCCTCCATGGTGACCTCGATGCCGAGGCCCCCGAACTCGCCCCGGGTCTGCACGCGCATGTCGTCGAAGGCCCGCGGCGGCAGGAAGCCCGAATGCGGGTCGAGCGAGCTGAGCATGCCGTTGATCGCCGCCTCGATCAGGTCGGCGGGGTCGACCTCCTCGACATAGGCGGCGCGGACACGCTCGAAGATGTCGCCGAACAGGTCGAGCTGCTGATAGACCGACCGGTTGTTGTTGGCCTCCTGCGCGATCAGCGGCCCGGCGATCTGGGTCGTCGCCAGCATCCCCGCCAGAATGCCGCCCGCGGCGGCCAGCATGTATTTCCTCATCGCCTCAACCCGTCCTTGCCTTGGGCGGCCCGTGCCACCGTTGCGCCCCCTGCGGTGTGGCCCTCTGCGCGGCCTCCGACCCTCTCGCGCCCGCCGCCCGGTCCGGGGCGGCGCGGTCACAGTCAATCATCCCGCAGCCCGGGCCGCAACGCCCTCGTTGGTGCAGGACATGGCGCGTCTGCAGAAGCTTCAAGCCCCCGGGCCGCCAAAGGCGCCGGTGGCCGCGCACGGCCGTGATGGATGCCCGCAGCTTAGCCACAGCCGGCCCGCCATGCACGGACAAACCGGGTCGGGCCGGGGCTGCGGCGTCACGATTGCGTGGCCGCGGCGCCGGCCCGGTCGATCAGGCTGCGGCCGGTCATCTCGGGCGGGGCGGGCAGGCCCATGAGGTCGAGGATCGTGGGGGCCACATCGGCCAGCCGCCCGTCGCGCAGGGTGGCGCCCGCGGGGCCGCCCACCAGCACCACCGGTACGGGGTTGAGGGTGTGGGCGGTGTGCGGCCCGCCGGTGTCGGGGTCGATCAGCATCTCGGCATTGCCATGGTCGGCCGTCAGCAGCATGGCGCCGCCGGCCATCTGCAGCGCCGCGAGGGCTGCGCCCACGCCGCGGTCCACGGCGGCACAGGCGCGGGCGGCGGCCGCGATCACGCCGGTGTGCCCCACCATGTCGGGGTTGGCGAAGTTCACCACGATCAGGTCATGGGCACCGGCCTCGATCGTGGCCACGAGGGTTTCGGTGACCTCGGCCGCCGCCATCTCCGGGGCGAGGTCGTAGGTGGCGACCTTGGGGCTGGGGGGCATGTGGCGGTCCTCGCCCGGCTCGGGCGTCTCGCGCCCGCCGTTGAGGAAGAACGTGACATGCGGGTACTTCTCGGTCTCGGCCAGTCGGAACTGGCGCAGACCGTGGGCCGCCACCCAGGCGCCCAGCGTGTTGGGGATGTCGCGGGGCGGGAACATGGCCGCCATGTAGGCGCGGTGGGCGTCGGAGTATTCCACAAGGCCCAGCGCCGCGGCCCAGGCGGGCCGGCCCTCCGGGTCGAAGGCGTCGAAACCGGGATCGGCAAGGGCTGCGAGGATCTCCCGCGCGCGGTCGGCGCGGAAGTTCAGGCAGAACAGCCCGTCGCCGTCGCGCGTGCCGGTATAGCCGTCGAGGATGGTGGGGGCGATGAATTCGTCGGTCTCGCCCCGCGCGTGGGCGCTGGCGACGGCGTCGGGGGCGTTCGGGGCGGCCTCACCCTCGGCCGCTGTGATGGCGCGGAAGGCCCGGGCGACACGGTCCCAGCGGCGGTCGCGGTCCATGGCCCAGTACCGGCCGATCACGGTGGCGATGCGCGCGCCCTCGGGGAGGCTGGCTGCAAGATCCGCCACGAAACCGGGCGCCGAGGTCGGGCCCACGTCGCGCCCGTCGGTAAGGGCGTGGATCGCCACCGGCACGCCGGCCGCCGTGATGATCCGTGTGGCCGCAAGCAGATGCGCCACATGCCCGTGCACGCCACCGTCCGAGACGACGCCCAGCAGATGTGCCGTCCCGCCCGATTTTTGCAGCGCCGCGATGAAGGCCTGCAGCGCCGCGTTCTCGGCAAAACTGCCGTCCTCCAGCGCCAGGTCGATCTGGCCGAGGTCCATCGCCACCACCCGGCCAGCGCCGATATTGGTGTGGCCGACCTCGGAATTGCCCATCTGCCCGCTGGGCAGGCCCGCGTCCCGGCCGTGGGTCACCAGCGTGGCGTGCGGGCAGTCGCGCGTCAGCCGGTCGAACACCGGCGTGTCAGCCAGTGCCACCGCATTGCCCGGGCCCGCCGGCGCCAGCCCCCAGCCGTCGAGGATGCAGAGCACCACCGGGCGCGGTGCGGCGCGCGTCTCGTCCATGCCGGTCTCCCCTGGTTGCGGCGCGCGCGTTCTAGGCGCTGTCCCGCCCGACCGCAACGCCGGTCCGGGTTCTCGCCCTCCGCCGCGGCCGGGCGCGCAAGGCATTTGTAAAGGTTTCCTGCTTCCAGCCTGCGCCGGCGCGCAGAAGGCGGGGCGGTGTGGATTGGGACGGCGGGCGGATTACGTTCCGCGCATGCGATGGGCGATTGTCGTTTTCTTCGGGCTTGTGGCGCAGCCGGCGGCGGGGTGGGAGTTCTCGCCCACGCCCGTCTGCACCTTGAGCCATGAGGGGGCCGCGGCACTGCGGATCACCCGCGATCCCTCCCGGCCCGAGCCCTACGAGTTGCAGATCACCCGGCCGGAGGCGTGGGCGGGCGCGCCGGCCTTTGCCATGCGGTTCGACGGGGCACGGGGGATGACCATCGCAACGGATCGCCACCGGCTGTCCGAGGACCTGCGCACGCTGAGCGTGACCGACCGGGGCTTCGGGAATGTCCTCGACGGGCTGGAATTCAATCACACCGCCACCGCGCTGGGCGGGGCAGATGCGGTGATGTTCGACCTCGAAGGCGCGGCCGAGGCGGTGCGGGCCTTTCGGGAATGCCCCGCCGCGCCGCTGTCCTGAGTCAGCGCGTGAGCGCCCGGTGGCCGATGTCGCTGCGCCAGAAGCCGTCTGGCCAGTCGATGGCGGCGAGCATGGCATAGGCGCGATCGTGGGCCTCGCGCAGCGTGTCGCCACGGGCGGTGACGTTGAGCACGCGCCCGCCGGCCGAAACGAGCTGCCCGTCCGACACCGCCGTGCCGGCATGGAACACCATGTGCCGGCTGTCGTCGGGCAGCGCGTCGAGGCCGCGGATCGGGCTGCCCTTGGCATAGGCGCCGGGGTACCCCTTGGCGGCCATCACCACGGTCAGGGCGTGGTCGTCGGCCCATTGGGCGGAAACCTCCGCCAGCCGCCCCTCGGCACATGCCAGCATCAGGTCGAGCGCCTGGGCTCCAAGCCGCATCATCAGGACCTGCGCCTCCGGATCGCCGAAGCGGACGTTGTATTCCACGAGGCGGGCGCGATCGCCCTCGATCATCAGCCCGGCATAAAGGACGCCGCGGTAGGGGGTCCCGCGGTGGGCCATTTCCGCCAGCGTGGGGCGGATGATCTCGGCCATCACCCGGTCCTGCAGGGCTGGCGTCAGGATCGGCGCGGGGGAGTAGGCGCCCATGCCCCCCGTATTCGGCCCCTCGTCGCCGTCGAAGGCGCGCTTGTGGTCCTGGGCGGTGCCGATGGGGAGCGCGTCCTCACCGTCGCACAGGACGAAGAAGGAGGCTTCCTCGCCCGCCATCATTTCCTCCAGCACCACGTTAGCGCCGGGCTCGGTGAAGAGGGCGTCGAGGGCGGCCTCGGCCGTTGGAAGGTCGGGGGCGACGGTGACGCCCTTGCCAGCCGCAAGCCCGTCGGCCTTGACCACGATGGGCGCGCCGGTGCGGGCGAGATGGGCGCGGGCCGCGGCGTGGTCGTCGAAGGCGGCCCAGTCGGCGGTGGGTACGGAGGCCGCGCGGCACAGCTCCTTGGTGAAGGTCTTGGAGGCTTCTAGTTGGGCGGCGGCCGCGGAGGGGCCGAAGACGGTGACGCCGACGGTCGCCAGCGCGTCAGCGATGCCGGCGACGAGGGGGGCTTCGGGGCCGATGACGACGAAATCCACGGCCTCGTCGGCGGCGAAGGCAGTGACGGCGGCGGGGTCGCAGATGTCCAGGGCGGCGGTCTCGGCGATTTCGGCGATGCCGGCGTTGCCGGGCGCCACGATCAGCCGGTCGCATTTGGGGTTCTGCTTGATCGCCCAGGCCAGCGCATGCTCGCGCCCGCCCCCGCCCAGCACCAGGATGTTCATCGGCTTTCCCTCCGGTCGCGGGCGTTCTAGGCTCCGCGCCACACCGGCACAAGCGGGGGCGGGATGGATCTGTTCGAGGATGCAGGGCCGGAGGCCACGGGCAACGCGCCGGAGCTGACGGTCTCGGAGATCTCGGGCGCGATCAAGCGCGTGATCGAGGGCGAATTCGGCCGCGTGCGGGTGCGCGGCGAGGTCGGGCGGGTGAGCCGGCCGCGCTCCGGGCATGTCTATCTGGACCTGAAGGACGACCGCTCGGTGCTGGCCGCGGTGATCTGGAAGGGCAACGCCGCGCGTTTGGAGACCCAGCCCGAAGAGGGGATGGAGGTGGTCGCCACCGGCCGCCTGACCACCTTCGCCGGCCAGTCGCGGTATCAGATGGTCATCGAGGAGGTGGCGCCGGCGGGCCTCGGCGCGCTGATGGCGATGCTGGAGAAGCGGCGCGCGGCGCTGGCGGCCGAGGGGCTGTTCGACGCCGACCGCAAACGCCCCATCCCCTACCTGCCACAGGTGATCGGCGTGGTGACCTCGCCCGCCGGCGCGGTGATCCGCGACATCCTGCACCGGCTCGCCGACCGGTTTCCGCGGCGGGTGATCGTGTGGCCGGTGGCGGTGCAGGGGGCGGCCTGCGCGCCGGAGGTCGCAGCCGCGATCCGGGGGTTCAATGCGCTGGACCCCTCAGGCCCGGTGCCCCGGCCCGATGTGCTGATCGTGGCCCGCGGCGGCGGCTCGGTCGAGGATCTGTGGGGCTTCAACGAGGAGATCGTGGTGCGCGCGGCGGCCGAGAGCGCGATCCCCCTGATCTCGGCCGTGGGGCACGAGACCGACACGACGCTCATCGATTTCGCCGCCGACCGCCGCGCGCCCACCCCCACGGCGGCGGCCGAGATGGCGGTGCCTGTGCGGCTGGAGCTGATGGCGACGGTCGAGGGGCAGGGGGCGCGGCTGACCCGCGCCCTCGGCCTGGCCCTTGAACGCCGGGGGCAACGCCTACGTGACCTCGCTCGCGCGCTGCCGCGCCCCGAGGCGCTGCTGGGCCAGGCTGCGCAGCGGCTGGACCTGACCGCGGAACGCCTGCCGCGTGCCCTGGAGACG
>SKMM01000238.1 GCA_007121055.1 Paracoccaceae bacterium
ACCAATGTCGAGACCATCGAGGTCGTCCGCCGCGGCAAGGTCCGCCGCGCCAAGCTGTATTACCTGCGCGCCCGCCGCGGCAAGTCCGCCCGGATCGCCGAAAAGACCAACTACCGCCCCCTGAAGGGCGCCCAGGCGTAACCACAAATTTTCCGGATGAGGTGACGGCCCCAGCCCATGCAGCGTCCCGTCGAGGCGACAAGGCAAGAGGCAGCGCCACAGCCGGTCTCTTCCGGAAAACAAACACCAGGAGCGGCGAGATGAAGACGGACATCCACCCCGACTACCACATGATCAACGTCAAGATGACCGATGGCACGATCGTGCAGATGAAATCGACCTGGGGGAAGGAGGGCGACACGCTGACGCTCGAGATCGACCCCTCGGCCCACCCGGCCTGGACCGGCGGATCGCAGCGGCTGATGGACACCGGCGGACGCGTGTCGAAGTTCAAGAACAAGTACGCGGGCTTCGGCTTCTGAGCCCGACCCGCCGTCACGCCAATGGGGCCCGCGCGGGATGCCGCGCGGGCCCCATGCATGTGTTGCCTCAATGTTGCGCCGCAGGGCTTTGACCGCGGGCCTCTTTCAAGTTGCGCCGGCGCTGCTACACAGGGGCGTGACCGCCCGGCCCGCGCCGCCGGCGGCATGCCAGGGCCACCGGAGGGCGCATGGGCCACATCATCGTCGTCGGCAACGAAAAGGGGGGCTCGGGCAAGTCCACCACGGCGATGCACATCGGCACGGCGCTGTCCCGGCTGGGCCATTCGGTGGGCGCCATCGACCTCGACCTGCGCCAGCAGAGCATGGGGCGGTACCTCGAAAACCGCGCCGCCCACGCCCGCCGCCAGGGCCTCGAGCTGCCCAGCCCGATCCGCGCCCATCTGCCGCCCGCCCCCGAGACCTCCGACCCCGACGCCCAGCCCGACGACCACCGCCTGCACGCAGCCCTCCAGGCGCTCGCCGACTGCGAGTTCGTGCTGATCGACTGCCCCGGCTCCCACACCCGCCTCAGCCAGCTGGCGCACGCGCTCGCCGACACGCTGGTCACGCCGCTCAACGACAGCTTCGTGGATTTCGACCTGCTCGCCCGCATCGACCCCGACAGCGGCAAGGTCCTCGGCCCCTCGATCTACGCCGAGATGGTCTGGAACGCCCGCCAGGCCCGCGCGCGGGCCCAGATGCCGCCCATTGACTGGCTGGTGCTGCGCAACCGCCTCGGCGCGCAGGCCATGCACAACAAGCGCAAAGTGGGCTCGGCGCTCGGCGACCTCGCCCGCCGCATCGGCTTTCGCGTGGCCCCCGGCTTCGGCGAGCGCGTGATCTTCCGCGAGCTCTTCCCCCGCGGCCTCACGCTGCTGGACCTGCGCGACGTCGGCGGCGAGTCCATGAGCCTGTCCAACGTCGCCGCCCGGCAGGAGCTGCGTGACCTCATCGCCGAGCTGCGCCTGCCCGGCGTCAGCGTAACCTTCTGACGGAGGCAGCGTGGCCACCATCCTTCTGACGGGCGGCGCCGGCTACATCGGCTCCCACACCTGCGTGGCGCTGGCCCAGGCCGGCCACCGCCCCGTCATCCTCGACGATTTCTCCAACGCCGCCGAGGATGTCCCCGACCGCCTCGCCCACCTCCTCGGCAGCACGCCGGAGGTCTGGCGCGGCTCCGTCCTCGACGCGGAGCTGCTGGCCCGCCTCTTCGCCACCCACGACATCGCGGTGGTGATGCATTTCGCCGCCCTCAAGGCCGTGGGCGTGTCCATGCAGCGCCCCCTCGACTATGCCCGCACGAACCTCGGCGGCCTGATGACGCTCCTGGAGGCGATGCGCACGGCCTCCGTCCACCGCCTCGTCTACTCCTCCTCCGCCATGGTCTACGGCCTGCCCGAGACCATCCCCATCCCCGAGGACGCCCCCACCGGCTTTGCCAACCCCTATGGCTACACCAAGCTCGCGGGCGAGCAGCTCCTGGAACAACTCGCCGCCTCCGACCCCCGCTGGGCCTTCGGCATCCTGCGCTACTTCAACCCCGTGGGCGCCCATGCCTCGGGCCTGATAGGCGAGGACCCCGCCGACATTCCCAACAACCTGATGCCCTACATCGCCCGCGTCGCGACCGGAGAGCTCCCCCACCTCCAGGTCTTCGGCGACGACTACCCCACCCCCGACGGCACCGGCATCCGCGACTACATCCATGTCGAGGATCTGGCCGAGGGTCATGTCCTCTCGCTGCAATCGCTCATGCGCACGGGGCAGGGGCACCTGCTGAACCTCGGCACCGGGCAGGGCCGCTCCGTGCTGGAGGTGCTGGCCGCCTACGGTCGTGCCTGCGGCCGCACGCTGCCCCATGTCATCGCCCCCCGCCGCCCCGGCGACGTGCCGATCCTCTGCGCCGACCCCACCCGCGCGGCCGAGCTCCTGGGCTTCCGCGCCCGCCGCAGCCTCGACGACATGTGCGCCTCCAGCTGGCGCTGGATCACCCGCCGGCAGGGGGATTGAGCCATGCGCTATGCCAGCGTGACCGACCGCCTTGCCGGCCTCGGCGGCGCAAAATGGGCGGTGCACATGCGCGCGGTCGAGCTGCAGCGCGCCGGCCGTGACGTGATCTTCCTGACCATCGGCGAGCCCGATGTGCCCACCCCCGACGCCCTGCGCACCGCCACAGAATGCGCGCTCCGCGCCGGCCGCACCGGCTATTCCAACGGGCGCGGAGAGCCCGGCCTCCTCGACGCCCTCGCCGCCCGCTACACTGCCCGCCTCGGCATCCCCATCACCCCCGAACGGTTCCTGTGCTTCCCCGGCACCCAGACCGCCCTCTACGCCGTCCTGACAGGCATCGCCGAGGCAGACTGCGAAGTCCTCGTCGGCGACCCCATGTACGCCACCTATGAGGGCGTGATCCGCGCCGGCGGCGCCACCCCCATCCCCGTGCCCTTGCGCCCCGAGCACGGCTTCCGCCTCCAGCCCGACGACCTCGCCGCCCGCCTCAGCCCCCGCACCCGCGCGGTGCTCCTCAACACCCCCCACAACCCCACGGGCGCGATCCTGCGCCGCCCCGAGCTCGAAGCCATCCTCTCCCTCGCCCGGGCCCACGACCTCTGGATCATCTCCGATGAGGTCTACCAGGACCTGACCCACGGCCCCACCCCGTTCATCTCCCCCCTCGCGCTGCCCGGCGCCGCGGAGCGCGTGGTGGTCTGCTCCTCCATCTCCAAAAGCCACGCCGCCGCCGGCTTCCGCTCCGGCTGGTGCCTCGGCCCCGAGGCGTTCTGCGACCGCCTCCTGCCGCTGGCCGAGACCATGCTCTTCGGCAACCAGCCTTTCATCGCCGACATGACCGAGGCCGCCCTGCGCGCCCCCAACATGGTCGCAGCCGCCATGCGCACCCGCCTCGCCCGCCGCGCAGACCTCCTCGCCCGCCGGCTCGACGGCACGGCGGGCCTACGCATCCACCGCCCCGAGGCGGGCATGTTCGCCCTCCTCGACGTCTCCGGCTGCGGCCTGGACGGCACCAGCTTCGCCGAGGCGCTGCTCGACCAACAGGGCGTCGCCGTCATGCCTGGCGCCTCCTTCGGGGCCGCCCTGGCCGACTGGGTCCGCATCGCGCTGACGGTGGACGACGCCGTGCTGGACGCCGCCGCCGAGCGCATCGCCAGCCATGCCGCTGCCCTCCGCCGCACCCGCCGCCCCGCCCTCGCGCGCCCGGCCGGGTAACCCGATCCCCCTTGCGCCACGCCGCAACTCCGTCTTCCCTGCCGAAGCCACCCCCGAACCGGAGAGCCCCCGTGCCCGCATCGCCCGCCGCCGAGACCATCCTCACCAATGCCCGCGTCCTGACCATGGACCCCGACCGGCCACGGGCCGAGGCCGTGGCCATCGCCGAGGGACGCATCCTCGCCGTGGGCACGCGGGCCGAGATCAAGGCCCTTGCCGGCCAGGGCTGCGAGGAGATCGATGCCGGCGGCGCCACCGTTCTGCCGGGCTTCGTCGAGAGCCACATGCACCTCTTCCCCGGCGGGGCCGAGCTCGACCACCTCCAGCTCCTCGGCATCACCGGCGCGGACCCGCTGGCGCAGGCCGTGCGCGCCTATGCCGACGCCCGCCCCGACCAGTCCCTCATCGCGGCGCAGGGCGCCGACTATGCCATCCTCGTCGACCGGGCAGTGACCCGCGCCGACCTCGACGCGATCCTGCCCGACCGACCGCTGGTGCTGGTGGCCGCCGACCACCACACCGCCTGGGCCAACACCGTGGCCCTGAGCGCGGCCGGAATCCTCGACGGCCGCGCCCTCGACCCCGGCAACGAGATCGTCATGGGCCCCGACGGCCGCGCCGCGGGCGAGTTGCGCGAGTTCCAGGCCTTCGGGCCCGTCCTCGCACTCGCGGGCGAGGAGCGCGTCCACCTCGGCCTTGTCAACGGGCTGGAGCCCGACCCCGCCCCCGACGCCGCCGCCCGCGCCCATGACCGCATGCTCATGGCCCGCGGCCTTGCCCATTGCGCCCGCCATGGCATCACCTCCATCGTCAACATGGACGGCAACCGCTACCAGCTTGAACTGCTGTCCGAACTCCGGGCCGAGGGCGGCCTGACGGCCCGCGTCCGCATCCCGTTCCACCTGCGCGGCGAACGCCCGCTGGAGGTGCTGGAGCAGGCAAGCCGCATGGCCGCGGAGTTCAACGACGACTGGCTCGCCTCGGGCTTCGTCAAGATGTTCATGGACGGGGTGATCGACAGCGGCACCGCGGTGCGCACCGACGACTACCCGGGCCGTCCCGGCTGGCGCGGCGATCCGCTGTTCTCAGCCGAGTATTTCGCCGCCGCCTGTACCGAGATCGACCGCCGCGGCCTGCAGATCGCCGTGCACGCCATCGGCTGCGGCGCGGTCCGCCGCACGCTCGACGGCTACGCCGCGGCCCGTGCGGCAGGCGGCCCCCGCGACGCCCGTCACCGGATCGAGCACATCGAGCTGATGCACCGCGACGACATCCCCCGCATGGCCGCCCTCGGCACGGTCGCCTCGGTGCAGCCCTGCCATGTCCCCGGCGCGCTCGACTTCCCGGCCTTCCCCACGCTGGACATGGTGGGCCGCAACCGCTGGCGCGACGCCTTCCTGACCGGCACGCTGGCGCAGGCCGGCATCCCGCTCGCCTTCGCCACCGACTGGCCTGTGGCCGACGTCAACCCGCTGCGCTGCCTCAAGGCCGCTCTCACCCGCCAGCCCTTCGCCGAGGACTGTGCCGAAGAACGCATGGGCCTGATGGCCTCGCTCGCCGCCTATACCACCGGCGGCGCCTACGCCGAACACACCGAGACCTGGAAGGGCCGCCTGCGCCCCGGTTTCGCCGCCGACATCGCGATCCTCTCGGCCGACATCGAGGCCACCGCCCCCGAGGCGCTCGACACCCTCCACGTCGCGCGCACCATCACCGGCGGCCGCACCGTCTGGCAGGCCTGATCCTGCCGCCGCTTGCGCCCGCCGGGGCAGGGGCGTAGGCCCGGAGGATCGGCGGGGGGAGGGGCGGCGATGGCGATACGGGTGGCGATCAACGGCTTCGGGCGGATCGGGCGGACGGTGCTGCGCGCCTGGGCGCTGCGGCAGGCCTGGTCCGGGGTCGAGATCGTGGCGATCAACGACATCGCGCCGCCCGAAACCTGCGCCTATCTCTTCGAATACGACAGCATCTTCGGCCCGTTCCCGGGGCCCGTCACGCTGGAGCCCGGCGCGCTCACACTCCCCCAGGCCCGGCTGCGGCTGACCCGGACCCCCGACCTCTCGACGCTCGACCTCTCCGACGTCGACCTCGTGCTGGAATGCACCGGCCGCGCCGACACGCCCGAAATCGCCCGCCGCGGCCTCGACGCCGGCGCCGCCCGGGTCCTCATCTCCGGCCCCTCCGAGGCCGCCGAGATCACCGCCGTCCTCGGCGCCAACGAGGCCGCGGTGGCCCCCGAGCACCGGGTCATCTCCAACGCCTCCTGCACCACCAACGCGCTTGCCCCGCTGGCCCGGCTCCTCGACGACGCGCTGGGCATCCACACCGGCTGGATGACGACGATCCACTGCTACACAGGCAGCCAGCCCACCCTCGATGCCCCCGCCGCCAGCCCCGCCCGGTCCCGCGCCGCGGCGCTGTCGATGGTGCCCACCACCACCTCGGCCTCGCACCTTCTGGGCCGGGTCCTGCCGCAGCTCGCCGGCCGGATCGAGGGCGCGGCCGTCCGCGTCCCCGTCGCCTCCGTCTCGGCCGTCGATCTTTCGGTGATGCCGCGCACGCCCACCACAGTGCCCGAAATCCAGGCCCTTCTGCGCGAGGCAGCCGGCGTGATCGGCTGGACCGACCGCCCGCTCGTCTCCACCGACCTGCGTGCCCGCCCCGAGAGCATCGTCATGGCCCTGCCCGAAACCCGCGTGACCAAAGGTGGTCTCGTCCGGGTTTTCGGTTGGTACGACAATGAATGGGGGTTTTCCTGTCGCATGCTCGACATGGCGGTCCGCCTGGGCCGCTGACGCGCTCCGGCTCCAGCCCCCCACAGTGTCCAGCCTGTCCCAGCCCCTCGCCTTGACAACGCCCAGCCCGGCCTTGACCTGTCCTCCCATCTTTGGCCGTGACCCGACTCCGGCAGGGCAGCCCGTCCGACCCTGGCCCCCAATCCCCCTCGGGGTCCGTCAACCGGGCAAAGCCAGCCACTTGCTTCGGTCGCCGGGACACGGCGGGCCACCCCGCCGCCGCCTCACGGCTTGCGCACGCCACCCCCATCCGCTCTGGCCGATCCGGAGGACCGACCCTCGCCGCGCCGCACGGGGCAGGCCTCCGCGCTCCGATCCTGCCCTTGCCGGCCCCCCGCCACCGCATCACCCTGCCGAGCATGGTGCAGCGTATCCATGCCCCCGGCGACCGTCGCTCCTGGGTCGACCTCTCGCCCTGCGGGGCCTACCGCTATGCCCTGGCGCGGGCCTGGGCCCCCGGGCCGGGGATCGCCTTCGTGCTGCTGAACCCCTCGCGCGCCGATGCCGAGGCCTCGGACCCCACGCTCGCGCGCTGCATGGCGCGCGCCCGGGCGCTGGGCTTCGGGCGGCTGCGGGTGGTCAACCTCTTCGCCCTGCGCAGCCCGCACCCCGCGGCGCTACGCTGCGTCCCCGATCCGGTGGGGCCGGACAATGACGCGGCCCTGCT
>SKMM01000131.1 GCA_007121055.1 Paracoccaceae bacterium
CAGCGCCGCGCGGCCCGCGTCGTCCGGCGCCTCGGCCGCCGCCAGCCAGTCGGCCACCCGCGGATCGGTGCGGCGGGCATGCAGCACGCCCTCGATCGCCGCCACCTCCTCGGAGCGCTGGACGGCCGCGCCCCGGGGCATCATCGCCTCCTGGTCCCAGCGCAGCCGGCCGGCGACCTGCCCCAGCGCCTCGGTGTCGCGGCTGTGGGCCATCAGCTCGGTGAAGGCGTCGGTCATGCGGGTCTCCGGATGGTGGATTGCACGAGGGGATAGAGCGCGAGGAAGCGCGCGCGCAGGATCGCGGCCCAGAGCAGGACGGCCAGAAGCTGATGCGCGATGGCCAACTGCCAGGGCGCGCCCATGAGGATCGTGGCGATGCCCAGCACCACCTGCGCGGTCACCACCAGCATCATCAGGTCATGCGCGCCCCGCGTCGCACGGTGCGCCGAGGCTCCCGCCAGCACCCAGGTCAGCGCACCAAGGGTCAGCAGCCCATAGCCGCCCATGCGGTGGACGAACTGCACCATCGCCGTGTTCTCGAAGAAATTCCGCCACAGCGGCTCCATGTCCAGCGCCTCGGGGGGGAAGAACACGCCGTGCATCAGCGGCCAGTCGGCATAGGCCCGCCCCGCGCCGATCCCCGCCACCAGCGCGCCCAGAACGATCTGAAGGAAGGCCAGCCCCACCAGCACGGCCCCCAGCCCCGCCACGCGCCCGTCGCCCAGACGGCGCGCCTGCATCAGCCCCGCCGCCGGCCGGCCCAGCCGGAAGATCCACCACCCCAGCAGCCCGAGGATCAGGAACGCGAGCCCCAGATGCACCGCCAACCGGTAGGAGGCGACCGCGATCATCCCCTCGCCCAGCCCGCTCGCCACCATCCACCAGCCGATCGCCCCCTGCAGCCCGCCCAGCGCGCCAATGCCGAGAAGCCGCCCGGTCCAGCCCGGCGGGATCCGCTTCGTCGCCGCCAGCCACAGGAACCCGACCGCCCACACGAGGCCCACCAGCCGCCCGAGCTGCCGGTGGCCCCACTCCCACCAGTAGATCACCTGGAACTCGGCAAGGGTCATGCCCCGGTTGACGATCTCGTATTGCGGGATGGCGCGGTAGCGCGCGAACTCGGCGGCCCAGTCCTCGGCGGTCAGCGGGGGCAGGGCGCCGGTGATCGGCCGCCATTCGGTGATCGACAGCCCCGAGCCGGTCAGCCGCGTGAGGCCCCCCACGACGACCATCAGCGTCACCAGCCCGAACAGCACGATCAGCCACACCCGCACCGCCGCGCGGGAGCCCTCGCGGCGCACGGGACGCGCGGGCGCCAATGCCGGCTTGCCGGGGGCCACCTCCTCGAAAATGCTGCGCTGCGCCGGCCGGCGGGTGGGGCGGGCCATGGATCTCTCCCTGTGGATGCGGCCGGACCCTAGGCGGGCCCTTCCCCGGCCGCAAGATCGCCCGGGCCTCCCCAACGCAGCTGTGCGCACAGAGCTTCCCGGGCGCACCGACCATGTTGACAACCCCGGCCGAAGGCGGCACATGCGCTCCCACGGGGCCGTAGCTCAGATGGGAGAGCGCGTCGTTCGCAATGACGAGGTCAGGGGTTCGATCCCCCTCGGCTCCACCAATTAAATCAAATGGTTGGATTTGCTTTCGCTCGCGGGCAGAGAAGCGTTTGCATTGCTCTTGCGCGATTCCACAGGTCCACTCAGGGACGCTCCTGACCCACCCCCGGCTGGAAGTCGTCCTGCTTGTCGAGGCGGACGACGATGAGACCCAAGCCGTCCTCGACGCCTGGGACTTCGACGTGCTCATCCTTCCGCAGTGCCTCGATGAACGACTGCCGCGACATGGCGCCCGCGTTGACGGCGGCCAGGAGGGCCGTGACCATCTGCGGCTGGATGGTGGCGCAGACGAGATCGCGGTTGAATTCCAGCAGGAGTTCCCCCGGCTGGACCCAGTCTGCCGCCCACGTCAAAAGGGTCCTGACCCCAGCCTCCAAGGTGTTGATGCTCGCCAGGAGGGTCGCGGTATCGTTTGCCAAGAGGAGTCGCGCGGTTTCCGCCGCTTCACTGCGGCGGGAACCGCTGGGGATCATGGTCGCGCCAAGCGCGCTCATGCGCAGGGACGGCCCCGCGCATGCGACGTGTATCACTCGGCCGTCAAGAGCGGCGGACGATTGCCCGACAACTGCGGCGCCTGAGGTTCGCTGATCGTCAGATCGATCTTGTCGTCCTTGAGATCCACGCGCACCACGCCGCCTTTCATCAGGCGGCCGAACAGGAGTTCCTCGGCAAGCGGTTTCTTGACGTGCTCCTGGATGACGCGGGCGAGCGGGCGGGCGCCCATCTTGTCGTCATAGCCCTTGTCGCCCAGCCACTGCGCCGCCGCCGGCGTGAGCTCGATGGTGACGTTGCGGTCCATCAGCTGCGCCTCCAGCTGCAGCACGAACTTCTCGACCACCCGCAGGATCACCTCCTTCGGCAGCGGCGCGAAGCTGATCACCGCGTCGAGGCGGTTGCGGAATTCGGGCGTGAAGGTCCGCTCGATGGCGGCAGTGTCCTCGCCCTCGCGCCGGTCGCGGCCGAAGCCGATGGCGGCCTTGGCCTGTTCGGCGGCGCCCGCATTGGAGGTCATGATCAGGATCACGTTGCGGAAGTTCACCTTGCGCCCGTTGTGGTCGGTCAGCGAGCCGTGGTCCATCACCTGCAGCAGGATGTTGTAGACGTCCGGATGCGCCTTCTCCATCTCGTCGAGCAGCAGCACGCAGTGCGGGTGCTGGTCCACCCCGTCGGTCAGGAGACCCCCCTGGTCGAAGCCGACATAGCCCGGAGGCGCGCCGATGAGGCGGCTGACCGCGTGCTTCTCCATGTATTCCGACATGTCGAAGCGCAGCAGTTCCACCCCGAGCGTCGCGGCGAGCTGCTTGGCGACCTCGGTCTTGCCCACCCCGGTGGGGCCGGCAAAGAGGTAGTTGCCCACGGGTTTCTCGGGCTCGCGCAGGCCGGCGCGGGACAGCTTGATGGCTGCCGAGAGCGCCTCGACTGCTGCGTCCTGACCGAACACGGCACGCTTCAGGTCGGCCTCCAGGTTGCGCAGCACCTCGGCATCGTCCTTAGTGACGTTCTTGGGCGGGATGCGGGCGATCTTCGCCACGACGGCCTCGATCTCCTTGGGCGAGATGGTCTTGCGCCGCTTCGATTCGGCCAACAGGTGCTGGGCCGCGCCCGCCTCGTCGATCACGTCGATGGCCTTGTCGGGCAGCTTGCGGTCGTTGATGTAGCGGGCCGACAGCTCGACCGCCGACTTGATGGCGTCGTTGGTGTAGCGAATGTCGTGGTGCTTCTCGAAATAGGGCTTAAGGCCCATGACGATCTTCACCGCGTCATCGACGGTCGGCTCGTTCACGTCGATCTTCTGGAACCGGCGGGACAGCGCGCGGTCCTTCTCGAAATGTTGGCGGTATTCCTTGTAGGTGGTGGAGCCCATGCAGCGCAGCTTGCCGCCCTGCAGGGCGGGCTTGAGCAGGTTGGAGGCGTCCATGGCCCCCCCCGACGTGGCGCCCGCGCCGATCACCGTGTGGATCTCGTCGATGAAGAGGATGGCGTCGGGGTGGTCCTCCAACTCCTTCACGACGGCCTTCAGCCGCTCCTCGAAGTCGCCGCGGTATCGGGTGCCGGCCAGCAGCGCGCCCATGTCGAGCGAGTAGATGGTGGCCCCGGCCAGCACGTCGGGCGTCTCGCCCCGCACGATCTTGAAGGCGAGACCCTCGGCGATGGCGGTCTTGCCCACGCCAGGATCGCCCACCAGAAGCGGGTTGTTCTTGCGCCGGCGGCACAGCACCTGGATGCAGCGCTCGACCTCGGACACCCGGCCGATCAGGGGGTCGATGTCGCCCTTCACCGACTTGGCGTTCAGGTCCACGCAGTATTTGGCCAGCGCGGAGTCGCGGTTTTCCGCGGTCTCCTGGTTCTGGGCCTGGGCCTGTTCCTCCTGCGCGCCGGTAACGGGGCGAGATTCGGAGAAGTTGGGGTTCTTGGCCACGCCGTGGGCGATGAAGTTCACCGCGTCGTAGCGGGTCATGTCCTGTTCCTGCAGGAAATAGGCCGCGTTGGACTCCCGTTCGGCGAAAATCGCCACGAGGACGTTGGCGCCGGTCACTTCCGACCGGCCGGAGCTTTGTACATGGATCGCCGCGCGCTGGATCACGCGCTGGAAGGCCGCGGTCGGTACCGCCTCGGACCCCTCGATGTCGGTGACGAGGTTCGAGAGGTCGTCGTCGATGAAGTCCACCAGCGTCCTGCGCAGCTGGTCGGGATCGACGTTGCAGGCGCGCAGGACCTTGGAGGCGTCGGGCTCATCGATCAGCGAGAGCAGCAGATGCTCCAGCGTGGCGAGTTCGTGGCGTCGGGCGTTTGCGAGCGCCAGGGCGCCGTGGATGGCCTGCTCGAGGGTGGACGAGAATGACGGCACGGTATGCTCCCTTACCTTGGGTCGGGACGGGGCTAGGGCCCGCAGCCAACCATGAGCCTCGGAAGTTAAACTTCGGTGGAATTCGCCGCGCTTCAAGTCTTTTTTCCGAGATGACCCCGCGGCGCCCCGTCGCCGGGGCCCGCGCTGCCGAAGAAAGCGGCTCAGAACACGTCCTTGCGCCGGCGCAGCTCGGCGAAGACTGCGCCGTCGGGCTGTCCGGCGAGGCCGAGGGCGCCCGCAAGCTCGCCCGGGCGCAGGAAGGGGTTGGTCGCGATCTCCTCGGTCAGGGTGACGTGGACGGCCTCCGGGCCCTCGGTCCGGGCCCGGGCGACCCGGTCGGCGGCGGCGGCATTGTCGGGGTCGACCGAGCGGGCGAAGGCGAGGTTGCCGCCGAGGTAGTCGTGCCCCGACAGCACCCGGGTCGAACCGGGCAGGGCCGCGAGGCGCTGCAGGCTGGCCCACATCATCGGCGCGTCGCCCTCGAACAGCCGGCCGCAGCCCAGCGCCATGAGGCTGTCGCCGGTGAAGACTGCAGGGCCCCCGGGGAAGTGATAGGCCACATGGCCGACCGTGTGGCCGGAGACGTCGATGACCTCGCCGCTCTGGGTGCCGATGCGCACCGCGTCGCCGGGCCGCACGGCGTGGTCGAGGGCGGGCAGGCGGTGGGCGTCGGCCGCGGCCCCCGTCACCGCGGCGCGCCGTCCAAGCCCCGCCTGCAGCGCCTCCAGCCCCTGCACATGATCGTCATGGTGATGCGTCAGGAAGACATCGGTGGCCTGCCAACGGCGGTCGCGCAGCGCGGCGAGGATGGGGGCGGCCTCGGGCACATCCACCACGGCGGTGGCACCGCTGTCGGGGTCGTGGGCGAGGAAGGCGAAGTTGTCGGACAGGCAGGGAATGGTGACGACCTGCAGGGGCATGGCGTTTCCGTCCTCCTTGGTTATGTTCGGGCGTGACTGCGTTCAGCCGGTGCGGGGGCAGTCTCGCCCGGGGGAAGGGGGCCGTGCAATGCATCTCGACGTGGTGGAGCTGCGCGACTTCTACTATCGCACCGGGCTGGGCCGGGCGGTGCAGCGGGCGGTGCGGGGGCAGATGCTGTCGCTGTGGCCCGATGCGGCGGGGCAGACGGTGGTGGGCTACGGCTTTGCCGCGCCCCTGCTGCGGCCGTATCTGAGCCAGGCGCGGCGGGTGATCGCGCTGATGCCGGCGCAGCAGGGGGTGATGTCCTGGCCGGCGGGGGCGCCCAACACGTCGGTGCTGTGCGACGAGGGGAAATGGCCGCTGCAGGCGGGCACGGCCGACCGGCTGGTGCTGCTGCACGGGCTGGAAAGCTCGGACCACCACGCGGTGGTGATGGAAGAGGCCCACCGGGTGCTGGCCGACGGAGGGCGCGCGCTGTTCATCGTGCCCAACCGCCGCGGCCTCTGGGCGCAGCGCGACGTCACGCCCTTCGGGCATGGCCGTACCTACTCACTGGGCCAGATCGAGGCGCTGCTGGACAAGTTCGATTTCGTCCCCGAGCGGCATCTGGCGGCCCTCTATGCCCCGCCGGCGCAGCGGGGGTTCTGGCTGCGCAGCTCGGACATGTGGGAACGTGTGGGGCGCAAGGTCTCCTCGCATCTGGCCGGCGGCGTGCTGATGGTCGAGGCCTCCAAGCTGCTCAACCCCGCGCGCCCGGGCCTGAAGGTGGCCGAGCGCCGGCCATTGCGGGTGCTGGAGGGGTTGCCGGTCCCGGCGGGGGCCAAGCCGGTCTGACTTGCGGAGCGGGCTTGGGCGCCGGTGTCGGCCGGCGATCGGGTGCTGAAGAATCACGCATGCGCGATCCGGGATTTCGTGCCGCGGCGCAGCATCGGGGCCGGCGCCGGGGCCGGCCGGCACTCGAAAACGGGCGAAACGGGGCCTTCGGGGCGCTCCATGGCAGTTGCGGGGGGGGCGAGGCTCTGCTAGACGAACCGCGATTTCGGCCCCGGGATGGGCGGCGCCGTGCCAGCCGGTCTGTGCCGTTCCCGACGCGGGGCCGGGGCGATCTGACAGCGGAAGGGTGGACGTGTCCGAGCCAGCATCGATCTCCGCCGGCATTGCCGGGCGATACGCAACGGCCATTTTCGACCTCGCGCGCGAGGACAAGGCCATCGACCCCCTCGAACGTGACGTGGACGCCCTCGCGACGGCCCTGCGGGACAGCGCAGAGTTCCGGACCATGATCGCCTCGCCGATCGTGTCGCGCGACGACCAGGGCCGCGCGATCGGGGCGCTGGCGAAGGCCATGAAGCTGACCTCCACCATGTCCAACGCGCTGGCGCTGATGGCGGGCCGGCGGCGGCTGTTCGTGCTGCCGCAGATGCTGCAGGCGCTGCGCGACCGCATCGCCGCCGAGAAGGGCGAGGTCACCGCCGAGGTGCGCAGCGCCGCCCCGCTCAGCGACGCCCAGAAGAAGAAACTCGCCGAGGTGCTGGCCTCGAAGACCGGCAGCACCGTGCGGCTCGACACGACGGTGGACGCCAGCCTGATCGGCGGGATCGTCGTCAAGGTCGGCTCGCGCATGATCGACACGTCCATTCGCTCGCGGCTCGCGGCGCTTCAGAATGCAATGAAAGAGGTCGGATAAATGGGTATCCAGGCAGCGGAAATCTCCGCCATCCTCAAGGAGCAGATCAAGAACTTCGGCCAGGAGGCCGAGGTGGCCGAGGTCGGCCTTGTTC
>SKMM01000383.1 GCA_007121055.1 Paracoccaceae bacterium
GACGCCAGCGAAAAGGCGTGGGATGACATGCAAAAGTCCATGACCGCCGCCTGGGACTCCATCAGTGACGGCTTCCGCAACGCGATGAAACGCTTCCAGTGAGGCGCGGCCGCCGCGCCCCAATCGGCGCGGCGGGTTCAACCAGCGTCAGTCCGACCGTCACGCTTCCCCTGGTCTAGCGAGGGGCATAAAAATTTCCTGTTCGCCGTAGCGGGACGTGGGCACGGCCTGCCGTAGCCTCCCTACGGGCCGGCAGCCCGAAACCCTGGCCGGCGTGGGAACCAAGACCCCGCTTGACGATTGCGGGCGGTGCTTTGCGAGGACTCACGCAGCATCACCCTCCCCCCTAATGCCAACGCATAGACACCCGATGGGTGGACGGAGTGTCGGTCAGCCGCCGGTATGGCTCATGTGCCGGCTGACCTGGCCATCCACCCGCTGTCGGGAATAATCGAAATCATGCCCCTTGGGCTTTCGGGCGATGGCCGCGCGGATGGCGGCTTCGACCTCTGAATCGTTCGGACTGGCGCGCAGAGGCGCGCGGAGGTCGGCCATGTCCTCCTGCCCCAGGCACATGTAGAGTTCGCCCGTGCAGGTCAGCCGCACTCGATTGCAGGATTCGCAGAAATTGTGGGTAAGCGGCGTGATGAAACCGATCTTCTGGCCCGTCTCCTCCAACCGGACATAGCGGGCGGGGCCGCCGCTGCGCTCGGCGAGGTCGGTGAGGGTGAACCGTTCGGCGAGGCGCGCGCGCAGGTCGCGCAGGGGCCAGTACTGGTCCAGCCGGTCCTCGCCGCCGAGGTCTCCCATGGGCATGACCTCGATGAAGGTCAGGTCCATGTCGCGGGCGGCGCACCAGTCCACCAGCGCAAACAGCTCGTCCTCGTTGAAGCCCTTGAGCGCGACGGCGTTGATCTTGACCCGCAGGCCTGCGGCCTGGGCCGCGTCAATGCCCTTGAGCACTTGCGGCAGGCGACCCCAGCGGGTGACCTCGGCGAATTTCTTCTCGTCGAGCGTGTCGAGCGAAACGTTGATCCGCCGCACCCCGGCCGCGGCCAGATCACCGGCGAACCGCGCCAGCTGCGAGCCGTTCGTCGTCAGCGTCAGTTCCCGCAGGGCGCCGCTGTCGAGATGCCGGGACATGCCGCGGAAGAAGGTCAGGATGTCGCGGCGCACCAGCGGCTCTCCCCCGGTGATGCGCAGCTTGTGCACGCCCAGCCGGATGAAGGCCGAGCAGAGGCGGTCCAGTTCCTCCAGCGTCAGAAGCTCGGCCTTGGGCAGGAAGGTCATGTTTTCCGCCATGCAATATACGCAGCGGAAATCGCAGCGGTCCGTCACCGAGACGCGCAGGTACGAGATCGGGCGGGCAAACGGATCGATGAGCGGCGCTGTCATGGCGGAAACCTAGACACCGCCCGACGGCGCGGCAAGCTCCGGCTGCGTTGCCGTGGCGGGCCCGACACGGTAACGGTGGGGCATGACAGGACGGTTTGCGATCATCGGAGCGGTCGGGCTGCTGACGGGCTGTGCGGCCTTGCTGCAGAGGCCGGCGCCGCCGCCGGACGAGCCCGAGATCACGGAGACACGGGCCACCGAGGTGGCGCCAGAGGCCGAGGAGCGCGCGGCGCCGGAAGAGCCAGAGGCGGCGCCCGGAGTGCTGGGCCGCACCGTGGCGAGCCTCGGCGATCCCACCCAGGGCGGGGCGTGGCTGGTGACCGGCCTCGTGACCCAGGCCACGCCGGGCAGGGTCACCGATCTGGCCAGCGGGGCGCGGACGCGGGTGGAGCTGCGGCCCTCGGGAGCGGCGCCGGGCGCTGGCAGCCGGTTGTCGCTGGCCGGGTTCCAGGCGCTGGGCCTGCCGCTGACCGCCCTGCCCGACCTCGAGGTGACGCGGGAGTGACCGGCGCAGCTGGACAGGCGCGCGTGTCGCCCCCCGCAGGCTGCGCACAGAAGGCGGCGGGCGGACGGCGCGGACTTCCCGGCGGGGACGGGGGGTCGACATGACCGCCGGGGTGGGCCGGATCATCGAGACCGAGGCCTGCGTGGCCGAAGGGGCGCAGTGGCTGGCGGAGGTCGAGCCGCGCTTTGCCCATGTGCTGGCGCTGGACGGCCCGCCGCCCCTGCGCCGGCGCGCGGACGGCTTCGCCGCGCTGATGGGCGCCATTGTCAGCCAGCAGGTGAGCGTCGCCGCGGCGGCAGCGATCTGGGGCCGGCTGGACGCCGCGGGACTGACCGACCCCGTTGCGGTGGCCGCCGCCCCGGAGGGAGCGCTGCGCGCCGCCGGGCTGAGCCGGCAGAAGATCCGCTATGTCCGGGCGCTGGCCGACGCCGGCATCGATTACTGCGCCCTGCGCCACGCCCCGGACGCCGAGGTCGTCGCCACGCTGGTCGCCGTGCCCGGGATCGGCCGCTGGACGGCCGAGATCTATGCGATGTTCTCACTCGGCCGCGCGGATGTCTTCGCGCCGGCGGACCTTGCGCTGCAGGAGTCCGCGCGCAGCCTCTTTGCCCTGCCAGACCGCCCGCGCGAGGCCGCGCTGCGCCAGATGGCCGAGGCCTGGTCGCCCTGGCGCGCGGTTGCGGCGCGGATGCTGTGGGCCTATTACCGGCTCGACCGCGGGCGCGAGGGGGTTTCATGACACGCAGGCTTGCCACCGGCCGCCGAGGCCCGGCCTCGGGGGTGGTGAAGAACGCCGTGGTGTTCCTGCACGGCTATGGCGCGGATGGGGGCGACCTGCTGGGGCTGGCCGATCCGCTGGCGCCGCATCTGCCCGACACGCTGTTCCTGGCGCCAGACGCGCCCGAGCGCTGCGTGGGCAACCCGTTCGGGTACCAGTGGTTTCCGATCCCGTGGCTCGATGGGTCGTCCGAGGCCGCCGCGGCCGAGGGGGCGGCACGCGCGCAGGCTGATCTGGACGCCTGGCTCGACGCGCTGATGGCCGAAGAGGGGCTGGAGGCGCGGCAGGTCGCGCTGGTGGGGTTCTCGCAAGGCACGATGATGGCGCTGGCCGTGGCCCCGCGGCGGGCCGAGCCGCTGGCGGGCGTCGTGGGGTTCTCCGGCCGGCTGCTGGCACCCGAGCGGCTTGCCACCGAGGCGACCAGCCGTCCGCCGGTCCTGTTGATCCACGGCGACGCCGACGATGTCGTCCCGCCGCAATGCCTACCCGAGGCGGCCGAGGCGTTGCAAGGCGCGGGCTTCACCGTCTATGCCCATGTCATGCGGGGGACTGGCCATGGCATCGCGCCCGACGGGCTGTCGGTGGCGCTGGCCTTCCTGCGCGACGTGCTGCCAGGCTGAGCCTCGGCCGAGGCAGTTCACACAACGGGGAATGGGGCCGACGATGAACTTCCCGCGACTGCTGACCCGTCTGCTGCAGCTGTTCGCCGTGCGCGCGCTGTGGCGCGCAAGTCGTCCGACCCGCCCGGGTCCGACCACAGGGGCGCGCCGGAATGGTGCGCCGGGACCGGCCCGCGCTCAGCGGGAGGCCGCCAAGCGCGCCCGCCAGGCTGCGCGCATCACCCGCCGCCTCGGGCGCTGATCGCGGCCCGGCCGGAGCCCTTCTGCGGTTGCCCGAAGGTTAGAACGGACCGAGGCCGCGCGACGGGCCGCAGATCGCAAACATCAGCTGGATATTCAGGCCGGCTTCAGCGGCGGCGGAGACGAATGACCACGTCCACGCGGGACACCTCGGCGCCGGCGGGCGTGCTGGGCAGACGGGCAATCTCCAACTCCTCCGCCGGGGCGTCGGTTAGCTCTGCGGTATCTTCCCAGTAGAAATGCGGGTGGTCGTCGATACGGGTATCGAAATAGCTCCGGGTTCCGTCGACCGTGACCTCCTGCACCAGCCCAGCCGCGCAGAAGGCGCGCAGCGTGTTGTAGACGGTGGCCAGCGATACCGCCTCGCCCTCGGCCTGCGCGGCGGCGTAGAGCCCTTCGGCGGTCACATGCCGGTCGCGACCGTCCCCCACCAGCAGTGCCGCCAGTGCCACGCGCTGTTTCGTGGGCCGCAGCCCCGCGCGGGCCAGCCAGCGGCCACCACGGTCCACGGCGTTGTCAGAGATGGGCGCGGTCAAATCGGTCATTGCAAGTCAGGAATTAAGGGGTCGGCGCCGGAATTTCAAATGAAAATGAGTCGCAAGCGCCTGTCGGCCCGCCGGTGCCGACGGCCTCCGGCGGCAGGCTTGCCAGCCCGCGCGACCCGGTGGTAGAGGGGCGCGTGATTGCGGTGGACAGGGATCGGCCAAACATGACGGCGTTTCCGAAACAGTTCGACAGGGACGCGCTCCTGGCTTGCGCGCGCGGGGAACTGTTCGGCCCGGGCAATGCACAGCTGCCGCTGCCGCCGATGCTGATGATGGACCGCATCACCGACATCTCGGAGGATGGCGGGGCCCACGGCAAGGGGCATGTGGTGGCGGAATTCGACATCACGCCCGATCTGTGGTTCTTCGACTGCCATTTCCCCGGCAACCCGATCATGCCCGGCTGCCTCGGCCTCGACGGGCTGTGGCAGCTGACGGGCTTCAACCTCGGCTGGCGCGGCTGGCAGGGGCGTGGTTATGCGCTGGGCGTGGGCGAGGTGAAGCTGACCGGTATGGTCCGGCCCGACCGCAAGCTGTTGCGCTATTTCGTCGATTTCACCAAGGCGGTACAGACCCGCCGGCTGACCATGGGCGTCGCCGACGGCCGGGTCGAGGCCGACGGTGAGCTCATCTACGCCGTCAAGGACATGAAGGTCGCGCTGTCCGAGAGCTGAGGCGCGCGCCCCAGGAGGAGAAACGCCCATGCGTCGTGTCGTGGTGACCGGGCTCGGCATCGTCTCGCCCATCGGCAACACCGCCGCCGAGGTGGAGGCCAGCCTGCGCGCCGGCCGGTCTGGCATCGTGTTTGCGCCCGACTATGCCGAGAACGGCTTTCGCAGCCAGATCCACGGCATGCCGCAGATCGTGCTGGAGGATCACATCGACAAACGCCAGCTGCGCTTCATGGGACCGGGGGCGGCCTACAACTACATCGCCCTGGAGCAGGCCATCGCCGATGCGGGGCTCGAGGAAGGCGACATCTCCAACCCGCGCACGGGCCTCGTGACCGGCTCGGGCGGCCCATCCACGTCGAACTTTTTCCTGGCGCACAATATCGTCAAGGAAAAGGGCAGCCCCAAGCGGATGGGGCCCTTCATGGTCACCCGCTGCATGAGCTCGACGAACTCCGCCTGCCTGGCGACACCGTTCCGGATCAAGGGTGTGAACTACTCCATCACCTCGGCCTGCTCGACCTCGGCGCATTGCATCGGCAACGGAGCCGAGCTGATCCAGATGGGCAAGCAGGACATCGTGTTTGCGGGGGGCGGCGAGGAACTGGACTGGACCCTGTCCTGCCTGTTCGACGCCATGGGCGCCATGAGCGCGAAATACAACGACGCGCCCGAAACCGCCTCGCGCCCCTTCGACGCCAGCCGGGATGGCTTTGTCATCGCCGGCGGCGGCGGCCTGCTGGTGCTGGAGGAGTACGAGCACGCCAAGGCCCGCGGCGCCAAGATCTACGCCGAACTGACGGGCTACGGTGCGACTTCGGACGGCCATGACATGGTCGCCCCCTCGGGCGAGGGCGGCGAACGCTCCATGCAGCAGGCGCTGGCGACCCTGCCAGAGGGCCGGAAGATCAGCTACATCAACGCCCATGGCACCTCGACGCCGGCGGGCGATGTGGTGGAGGTCGAAGCCGTCCGCCGCATCTTCGGCGAGGGCAATGTGCCCCCCATCGCCTCCACCAAGTCACTCACCGGCCACAGCCTCGGCGCCACCGGGGTGCACGAGGCGATCTATTCGCTCCTGATGATGCAGGGCGGGTTCATCGCCGCCTCGGCCAATGTCACCGAGCTCGACCCCGCCATCCGGCCGGGCGAGATCGCCACCGAGCTGCGCGAGGGGGTGGAGATGGACAGCGTGCTGTCCAACTCCTTCGGCTTCGGCGGCACCAACGCCACGCTTGTCTTCAGCAAGCTTCACGACTGACCCGCGGAGACCGGCATGGCAGAGCTGATGAAGGGCAAGCGCGGGCTTGTCATGGGCGTGGCGAACGAGCGCTCCATCGCCTGGGGCATCGCCAAGGCGCTGGCCGACGAGGGCGCCGAGCTTGCCTTCACCCACCAGGGCGAGGCTTTCGGCAAGCGGGTGGAGCCGCTGGCGGCCTCGGTCGGCTCGTCGCTGCTGCTGGATGTGGACGTGACCGATGACGCTTCGCTGGACGCGGGTTTTGCCCGGCTGAAGGACGCGTGGGGGCAGATGGATTTCCTCGTCCATGCCATTGCCTTTTCCGACAAGAAGGAACTGACAGGCCGCTTCATCGACACGAGCCGCGAGAACTTCCGCAATTCGCTGTCGATCTCGTGCTATTCCTTCATCGACGTCGCCCGGCGGGCCTCCGACCTGATGCCCGACGGCGGCTGCCTGCTGACCCTGACCTACCAAGGCTCGAACCGGGTGACGCCCTTCTACAATGTGATGGGCGTGGCCAAGGCCGCGCTGGAGTCCGCGGTGCGCTACCTCGCCAACGACCTCGGGCCGCAGAAGATCCGCGTCAACGCCATCTCTCCCGGCCCGATGAAGACGCTGGCGGGCGCGGCAATCGGCGGCGCGCGGCGCACCTTCCGGCAAGCCGAGTTGAACGCACCGCTGCGCGCGAACCCGACGCTGGAGGCGGTGGGCGGCACGGCGGTCTATCTCGTGTCCGATTACGGTGCCTGCACCACGGGCGAGATCATCCATGTCGATGGCGGCTACCACGTCATCGGCATGCCCCAGTCGGAGAATATCTGAAATGGCCGCTGGGTCCGGCGGCGGCCGCAACGGCCTGACCTACGCCGAGGCCGGCGTCGACATAGCCGCCGGCAACGCGCTGGTCGACCGCATCAAGCCCGCCGCCGCCGCCACCGCCCGGCCCGGTGTGATGGCGGGGCTCGGCGGTTTCGGCGCGCTGTTCGATCTCAAGGCCGCTGGCTACACGGACCCGGTTCTGGTCGCGGCCACCGACGGGGTGGGCACCAAGCTGCGCATCGCCATCGACACCGGCCATCTGGCGGGCATCGGCACGGACCTTGTCGCGATGTGCGTCAACGACCTGGTGTGCCA
>SKMM01000139.1 GCA_007121055.1 Paracoccaceae bacterium
GGGACAACATGGAGGATGAGTGGGGGCATCTGCCCTTTCTCGGGTTCTATCTGGCCTGTGGGGTGACGGCCGCGGCCGTGCAGGTGCTGGCGAGCCCCGGCAGCCAGGTGCCGATGGTGGGCGCCTCGGGGTGCGGCGGCGCGCCCCTGGTGCGGGCCCAGAACGCAGGCCCGCCCCGGCGCAGCCACAACGGCAGCGTCAGCGCCACGCCCGCCACGAAGCCCCCCGCATGGGCCCAGTAGGCCACGCCGCCTGCGCCCGCATCCGCCACCATGCCGCCCACCAGCTGCAGCCCGAACCAGATCCCCAGCATCAGCCAGGCCGGCATCGGCACGATCTTGAAGATGATGACGATGATGAACAGCACATCCACCCGCGCCCGGGGGAACATCAGCACATAGCCCCCCAGCACACCCGCGATGGCCCCAGAAGCGCCCACCATCGGCACCTGGCTCAGGGGGCTCGCCAGCACCTGCACCATCGCCGCCGCCACCCCGCAGGCGAGGTAGAAGCCGAGAAAGGGCAGATGCCCCCACTCCTCCTCCATGTTGTCGCCGAAGATCCACAGGAACAGCATGTTGAAGCCTAGATGCAGCCAGCCCGCATGCAGGAACTGCGAGGTCACCAGCCCCGACAGGCCGGCGCCCCCGCTGATGTCGGCCGGCACCACGCCCCATTGCGCAAAGAATTCCATCAGCGCCCGCGGCTCGGCGAAGAGCGGCAGGTAGGACAGGAACACGGCCACGTTCAGCGCCAGAAGCGCCCAGGTCACCCAGGGCGTGCGCTGCGACGGGTTGTGGTCGCGCAGGGGTATCATTGGCGGCGGGGTCTCCCTTCGGCGGGCTTGTTGGTCCCGTCTACCTAGGGCCCGGGGCGCCGGTTCCACAGGGGAACCGGCCCCGAGCTGCGCCGGGTCGCGGCCGTCCGGCCTCAGTCGGCGGGCAGCGGCAGCGCCCGCGCGAGCGGGGCATCGGCGCCGATCAGCACCAGCGCGCCGTCCTCGTCGATGTCGAACCGGTCCACCCGCTCCAGCGCGGCGAAGAGCGCGCCCTCCGCCTCCATCAGCGGCTCGGGGCACATCATCATGGTCGAGGCTATGGGGCCGAGGCCCAGCGCCTCGCCCGTCAGCTCATGGCCGCCCATGGCCTGGTTGCAGGGCGCCGCCAGGCTCAGCCGCTCGGCGTCGAAGGCCAGCCGCAGCGGGCGCAGGTCGTCGGGAACCGCCGTGCCCTCGATCTCAACGATGCGCCAGGGGCCCGCGGTCAGCAGGCTGCGCGGGTCGCCGCCGCAGCCGCGATAGCTGGTGCCCTCATGCTCCAGCATGGCGGTGAAAGGGTGGGGCATTCCGGTGGCGATGTCGCGGCAGATGGCCTGGGTTGCGCGCAGCTCTACCCCCTCGGCGGCGTAGAGGACGCCCGTGCCGCGCGGCAGGACCTGCGGCGCCGGCGCCGGCCACTCCAGTTCGGTGGCGCCGAACTCCAGCGTCAGCCGCAGCATCTCGGCGTCCAGATGCACCGCCCAGGGGGGCTCATGCCCGATGGCGCGGAACGGCAAGGCGGGCACCGACGCGGCCGGCAGGCATTCCGGCAGCTCGCGGCCCTGCAGCGACACCCGCGCGGCCGCGCCATGGGTCCAGACCCAGGTGTCGTGGTCGCCCTCGGCGGCAAAGCGCGCGCCCGAGGCGGCGGGCACCGGCCTCAGGTCGATCACGCCCTCGTCGGTCTGCAGCCGCGCGATGTCGCCCAAGAAGCCCAGCGTCAGCTCCTCGGCGCCGCAGCGCAGCCGGACCGAAAACCCCATCGCCTCGTGCACGATCAGCCGCAACTCGCCCAGCGTCAGGTCCCGGTCGTCGGCCGCCACCTCCACAGGGTCGGTCTTGCGCAGCGGCCGGCCGGCGTCGAACACCGCCGCGCGGAACACCAGATCGACACCGTCGGGGGCGGTCAGTGCAAACGCGATCGGCACCTGCTGGCCCTCGGTGGCGAACCGCTCCTCGACCACAACCTGCCCGGTCCGGTCGCGCAGCTCCACCGCGACCTCGGCGGTGGGCGGCAGGGCGATGCGCTCGGGATAGCCCAGCGTGCCGCTGATCTCGCGCGCCGCGGCCGGCCCGGCCAGCAGCAGCGCAAGACCGCACAGGAGCCCCACCCGGACGATGCCGGGCGCAGGGAAAAACAGGGCAGTGCGGGACATGGCGGCCTCCTCGGTGATCACGCGCCACGCAGCCTAGCATGCCGCGCGCCCCGATAAAGCCCGCCGGTCGCCGCGCCGCCCGAGATCAGAACCGCGTGTCGAGGAAGTCCAGCAGCGCCCGCCAGGACCGCCGGTCCGCCTCCGGATGATAATCGCCCGAGCCCCAGACGGTGAAGGAATGCAGCGCGCCGCCATAGATCTCGGCCCGGTGCGGCACGCCCGCCGCCTGCAGCTCGTCCATCAGCACCGCCAGATCGGCCATCCCCGACACCGGATCGGCCGAGCCATGCAGCACAAGCACCGGCGCCCCGGCCGCGGCGCTCCAGTCCTGCCACTCGGGCGTGCCGAGCCCGCCATGGAAGCTGACGAAGCCCGCCAGATCGGCGCCCATCCGCGCCGCCTCCAGCGCCGCGGCGCCGCCGAAGCAGTAGCCCATCAGCACCATGCCCTCCGACGCCCCAGGCAGGTCGCCCGCCGCCTCGATGGCCGCCGTCAGCCGCGCGCGGAACAGGTCGCGGTCGGCATAAAGCGCCCCGGTCTCGCGCCGGTAATCCTCGATCCCCTCCAGCACCGCGTCCACGCTGAACATGTCCACGGCGACCGCCGTGAAGCCCTCGGCCGCCAGCATCTCGGCCCGGCCCTGCTCGTAGGCGTCGATCCCGTTCCAGTCATGCACGATCAGCACGACGCCGCGGGGCGCGTCGAGGTTGGCGTTGCGCGCCACCAGCCCCTCGAAGGCCACCCCCTCCGCCTCCCATTGCAGCGGTTCGGTGACGATCTGCGCGCCCACGGGCAGGCCGAAGCAGGCCAGCGCGGCGGCCAGGACGAAACGGTTCATGGCAATCCTCCAGACGTGATTGTCCGCGTCACGATAGCGCACCGCTCCCCACCCACCAGCCGCCACTTAGGGGCAAGCCCGGTCGGGCATTGCCCGCAGCGACGCTGCCCGGCTGGCGCGCGCAGCCCGCCCCCGACCCGGGCTGACGTCCTCGACGGCTCCCAGAAGCTGATCGAGCGCTGCAACGGCGGCATCCAGAACAAATGGTCGGTCTTCGCCGGGCTGGTGGAGCCGGCCAGTGGTCAGGCCGAGGAGAAGGCCGTGCGGAAGGGACAGAGCGAGCAGGACAAGTCACTTGCCGACATCCCGATCAAGCCCGAAGTCGGCCCGAGCAGGGCCGGGCGATAGAGGGCGGAGGCCGAGCCCCGTAGCCTCTGGCAGACCCTCAAGACCGCAAAGCTGGTCTTCCACTGAACGAGGAAGGGGCAGGCTTTCGGCTCCCTGAGACAGGCCGTTGAACTGCCCCCGCTTCGACGGGACATTTGGGCGTAGCCATGGAGGCCCGGGCATCGGACTGAGCATGTCCCCAAGTCCGGGGGCGAGATCAACGCCGGCGGACCCCCGCCGAGAAAGCTACGGATCGTTGAGAAGACGCTGGACGGCCGGGCCAGTGTCCCGGGTGTGGCTTGCCGCAATGGCATGCCGACGAACCCGGCTCGTATCGTTGGCCCCGACCCATGCTCGAAGGTTGGCCCCGCCCCATGCTCGAAGAGGGAAGTGTCGCCGTGTCCGAGGGATACGAGAGCACCAGCAACAAGGTCGTCCGGCAGCCGGACGACCGGGTCGGCGAGCTTGACCGTCAGTTCGGCGGCAAGACGCTGGGAGGAACATGGGTGCGCCACAGCCCCGAGCAGCCTTGCGAGTGAGATCCTATGCGAGGCCCCGGACAAGTCACCGTCAAGAGAACCGACCTTGCGCACGCGGTCGCCGCGAGAGCGGAGGGGTCCCGATGAAGCCGCGGCGGGAACCCCGGCGTGGCTCGGCCCAACCTGATCAATCGGCTGTAGAGCAAGAGGAAAGCCGCGGCAGCGCTGTCATGAAGCGCAGGTCGCGGGGCTGGTGCCGCGGATACCGGCGCGCGTGGCGCGCGACCGACCTATGGCTGCCGGCAGAGCTCCCAAGGCCTGGGCCCCTCGTCCGAGCGACCACTGGCGACGCGATGCTGAACCGCCAGCTCCGCGCGGAAGCCCCGGACCCGGTCAATCAACGGAGGGTCTGACCCTGCTGCCACGCCCGCAAGGACCACCCGTTTCTTCCCGCCATCGCCCTGCAGTCCGGTCTGCCCGCCCTGCGCTTGCGGGCCATCGCGCGGACGGCTAGACCGCGCGCAATACAGGGCACAGTGGAGGCCGGCCATGTCCCAGATCGATCCCGAAACGGCGCGCAAGGTGGCGCATCTGGCGCGCATCGCGGTGCGCGACGAGGATCTGCCGCGGCTGGCGGGCGAACTGTCAGGCATCCTGACCTTCATGGAACAGCTCAATTCCGTGGATGTGGAGGGAGTGGAGCCGATGGTCTCGGTCACGCCGATGCGGCTCAAGCGCCGGCAGGACGGCGTGACCGACGGCAACATGCCCGACCGGATCCTCGCCAACGCCCCCGACGCGCGCGAGGGGTTCTTCACGGTCCCCAAGGTGGTGGAATGACATGACCGCGCTCAACGACCTCACCATCTCTGATGCCCGCGACGGGCTGCGCCGGGGCGACTTCACCGCCCTCGACCTCACCAACGCCTGCCTCACCGCGATCGAGGGCGCCGGCGCACTGAACGCCTTCGTCCACCCCACCCCCGAGGTCGCCCGGGACCGCGCCGCCAAAGCCGACGCCCGCATCCGCGCGGGCGAGGCGCCCGCGATGTGCGGCATCCCCATCGGCATCAAGGACCTGTTCTGCACCGAAGGCGTCCCCTCTCAGGCCGCCAGCCGCATCCTGCAGGGCTTCCGCCCGCCGTACGAGAGCACCGTCAGCGCCCGGCTCCGCGACGCGGGCGCGGTGATGCTGGGCAAGCTGAACATGGACGAATTCGCCATGGGCTCGTCCAACGAGACCTCCACCTACGGCCCCGTCGTGAACCCGTGGAAGATCGACGACCGCCAGCTCACCCCCGGCGGCAGCTCGGGCGGCTCGGCTGCGGCCGTCGCCGCCAACCTCTGCCTCGGCGCCACCGGCACCGACACCGGCGGCTCGATCCGCCAACCGGCGGCCTTCACGGGCACCGTGGGGCTGAAGCCCACCTACGGGCGCTGCTCGCGCTGGGGGATCGTGGCGTTTGCCTCCTCGCTCGACCAGGCCGGACCGATGACCCGCACGGTGCGCGACACCGCCATCATGCTGGGCGCCATGGCAGGGCATGACCCGCGCGACTCCACCTCGGCAGACCTCGAGGTGCCGGACTTCGAGGCGGCCCTCACCGGCGACATCCGCGGCAAGCGCATCGGCCTCCCCAAGGAATACCGCATGGACGGGATGCCCGCAGAGATCGAGGCGCTGTGGTCCCGTGGGGCCGACTGGCTCCGCGCCGCGGGGGCCGAGATCGTGGAGATCTCGCTGCCCCACACCCATTATGCGCTGCCCGCCTATTACGTCATCGCCCCGGCCGAGGCGTCGTCGAACCTCGCCCGCTACGACGGCGTCCGTTACGGCTACCGGGCGCAACTCGCGCAGGGCGACGGCATCACCGAGATGTACGAGAAGACCCGGGCCGAGGGCTTCGGCGCGGAGGTCCAGCGCCGCGTCATGGTCGGCACCTATGTCCTCTCGGCCGGCTTCTACGACGCCTACTACAACCGCGCCCGCAAGGTCCGCACCCTGATCAAGCGCGACTTCGACCTCGCCTTCGAGGCGGGTGTTGACGCCATCCTCACCCCGGCCACCCCCTCGGCCGCGTTTGGCCTCGGCGAGATGGCGGATGCCGACCCCGTCCAGATGTACCTCAACGACGTCTTCACCGTGCCGGTGAACCTCGCGGGCCTGCCGGGCATCGCGCTGCCCGCTGGCCTCGACGCGCAGGGCCTGCCGCTGGGCCTGCAACTCATCGGCCGGCCCTGGGAAGAAGCCCCCCTCCTCGCTCTCGCCGATGTGTTGGAGCAGGCCGCGGGCTTCGTTTCCCGCCCGGCGAAATGGTGGTAACCCGCTCGTCATGACCGGAGGACAGGGTGGCATGGCAATGCGGGTGATCATGGCGGCGGGCATCGCGGGGTTTGTGGCCGGCTGCGCCGGGACGGGGGGCGGGTTCGGTGGCGGACCGGCCACCGAACCCGTGGAAAGCCCCAGCATCGTAGCCTTCGCCCTGCGCACCAACCATTCCGTGGGCCAGCAGCGCTTCAACCGCTCCCCGTTCTCCCTGCGCAGCCACGCCCAGAGCTGCGCGGCCTTCGCCAATGCCGACCGCGCGCAGGAGGAGTTCCTGCGCCGCGGGGGCCCCCAGCGCGACCCGCTCAACCTCGACCCCGACGGCGACGGCTTTGCCTGCAACTGGTCGCCCGAGCCCTTCCGCCGCGCCGCCCGCGCCGCCGACTGACCCAGCCGGGGGGGGCGCGGGCGGCCATGGAGATCGTCGAGCACCCGTCGCCCAACCACGGCCCCCGCCGGGGGGGCGTTCTGCCCGATATCGTGGTGATCCATTACACTGCCATGGCGGGCCGCGACGACGCGCTCGCGCGCCTGTGCGACCCGACGGCCCAGGTCTCCGCCCACTACCTCATCGACGAGGGCGGCCGCATCCTCCGCCTCGTCCCCGAAGCCTTGCGCGCGTGGCATGCCGGCGCCGGGGCCTGGGGAGGGATCACCGACGTCAACTCCCGCTCGATCGGGATCGAGTTGGTGAACCCCGGCACCGCCCCCTTCACGGCGCCGCAGATGGCCGCGCTGGAGGCCCTCCTGCCCCGCCTTCTTTCCACCTGGGCCATCCCCCCCGAGCGCGTCATCGGCCATGCCTGCATGGCGCCCGAGCGCAAGGCCGACCCCGGCCCCCGCTTCGACTGGCGCCGGCTGGCCCGCGTGGGCTTCGCCATCTGGCCCGACCCGGTCCCCGGCGCCACACCCGCCGCAGACCCGGGGACCGGCCCCGGCGCAGCCGTCCCGCAGGCCGACCCC
>SKMM01000109.1 GCA_007121055.1 Paracoccaceae bacterium
CGCGCCCACCCTGCCCTGCCCACACGCCACTCGGCGCGGCGGCAAGCCCGAAGGCCTCGCCCTCGACCGCCGTGACCGGGGGTGACACGGCATTGCGCGTCTCCAGCGTCAGCATGGACACACAGTCGAGCCGCAACAGCGCCTCGTTCACCGTCACATGCTTCTGCGCCTGTGCGGGCTGCACAAGCGGGAGGTCCAGTCTTGGGGTTACGGTCATGCGATCACGATCTCCGTAAAGGGTCCGGGACCGAAGTCCGCGGACAGCTGTGCCACGGCGATGCGGAAGGGCGGCGTCACGCCGTCCAGCACCTGCGCCGCCGGGTCGTAGGTCCAGTGCGCGACGCCAAGGTCCACGCGCCGCCGCACCATGGCGCCCTCGCGGACCTCGACCCGATAACGCTCGTCGCGCTCGCCAAGGGGGACGTCCTCGCCGGACCAGTCGTCGCCGCCGATGCGCGTGCGACGGATCCAGGTCACGGACAGCCCGCCATCCTCGCCCCGGCTGGCGCGCAGATGCGCCGGCGCGTAGGGCCGCAGCCCAACCGGCGCAAACGTCGCCTCCAGTTCCACATAACCGGGGCCGTCATGTGCGAGGGACGCGGGCCCGATGCGATAGCGCCTGGGCACCTCGCGCAGGGCGGGCGGTTGCGAGACCTGCACCGGCGCCTCGTCGAGCAGCACGATCATGCTGCCCTCCGGCCATTGGTCAGGCATCACCGCCTCGGTCCCGGCCTGCCCACGCAGACGCATCGACACCGCCCACAGATCGGGGGCGACTAGCTCTGCATGGGCAAACTGAAACACCTCCCAAGGCCCAGCGGCGCCGCTGCCGATGGCCATCGCATTGGCCCCGGCGAGCACCGCAGTCGGACTCGCCGAGCGCAACCCGGCCCCAAGCATGCGCACCAGAAGCGGCGCGCCCCGGTCCCAGTGCCCAGGGGCGGCGCGCTCCAGCGGGCTTTGTGTAACTCCAATGGCAGAGCGGCCCTCAATCTGCTGCACCAGTTTGAAGGGCTGGTCTGGCGCGGCCGCGAACACCGCCACAGGGCCCGACCAGTTGGCCGAGGTGACCGCCAGATGGGGGGCATGGGGATCTTCCGACCCTAGCAGCAGCGGCAGCTCCATGAACACCGGCAAAACAGGACTGACCGTCGCAAAGGGACGCATCTGCGGCATGGCGGCCTGCTGGTCCGAGGGCAGGTTGACCCCCGTCTCCACCCGGACGGCCAGAACCTCCTGCGCCTCGGTCAGGTCCAGCCGGTCGATCCGCCACAGCTGCCGCCCCTCCGGCAGATCGAGCGCGAAGATATCGCCCGCCCCCAATGCCACCGACGGGGCCAGCGTCAGCTTCAGCGTGTCGCGGGCCACCCGCGCCTCGATCAGCCAGCGCTCGGCGATGCCCTGCGCCTCGTCCGCCAACAGGACCAGCGGCAGATCGCTCTGCGAGGCCAGCGCGCCGGGATCATCGGCCAACGCGGCTTCCACCGCTCGGATGTTGAAGTCACCCTCCGCCTCGACATGCAGAAGGCGCACCCGCCCCGCGATCTCGGCCTGGGCCGCGCGGGTCATCTCCACCGCGCCCCCATCGCGCGCCCCCAGACGGTCGGGCGTGAGCACCGCACGCGCCGGCCGTCCCCGGGTGGAGAACACCAGCCGTCCATCCCGTTCGGCCACCTCCAGCCCATGGGCCAGCATCAGCATCTGCAACACCGACCGCGGCGTGTCGGTCGAGGCCACCCGCAACCCCCTCACCAGCCCGTAGACCCGACGCACATCGATGTCCGTCACTCCTGCGCGGTGACAGATCTCGGCCACCACGCTGGCCAGGGGCTGCGACGCCGTCCGGCCCGTGATCCAGTGGCCAAGCTGCCAGTTGGGCCCGTCGCTCCAGACATCCGTCAGAGCGGGAAAGGCCGGAAACGGCCGCGCGTCCCAGGCCCAGACATGGGCCCGCGCCATGTCCACCATGGGGCCGCCATAGACGGGCGAGATCGGGTTGTTCTGCGGCTCCCGCCAATGCGCAATCATCGCCCGGTGGTATTGCTGCTGCACGGCGTCGTCGCGGCGCCCGTCCGAGTAATGGGGCAGGAAGGATTCCGACGATTTCGGATCGAAGAACACATTGGGCTGATTGGTGCCGCGATCCACCGCAGGACAGCCGAGTTCGGTGAACCAGACGGGCTTGCTGCGCGGCACCCAGGACGTGCGCCCGGCCGGCCCGTCATGGGGGTTTTCCCACCAGCCGATCAGGTCCTTCGGCCGGAACCGCCAGGGGTTACCCTGTGCCCCATCCTCGATCGGCGCCCGGATCTGGGCATGGCGATCCGACAGGTCCTTGTAGTACCAATCGAAATACTCGCCCGCCGCCACGTTGGCGCGAAGATAGTCGAGGTCGAGGACCGACTCCCATCCCGCCGCCGCGTCAAGATGCTCCACGCCGTCGCGCCAGTCCGACAGCGGCAGGTAATTGTCGATCCCGACGAAGTCGACATTGTCGTCGCCCCAGAAATCGTCGAGGTGAAAGTAATGCGTGCCCTCCGGCGACTGGTAGCCGAAATACTCCGACCAGTCGGCGGCATAGCTGATCTTGACCGCCGGCCCGAGAATCGACCGCACGTCGGCGGCCAACTGCCGGAACGCCTGGACCGCAGGGAAACTGTCGCCCAGTCCGCGCAGTTGCGTCAGCCCGCGCATTTCCGAACCGACACAGAACGCGTCGACCCCGCCGGCGGATCGGGCCAGCCAGGCGTAATGCAGGATGAAGCGGCGGAACCCACGATCCCCGGCCGGGCCGGAATAGACCACTCGATCTCCCTGCAGGGCGAAATGATGGGGCTGGGCTGCGCCGAAGAACGCCGCCACCTCGGCCGCAGCCTGTGCCGTTCGGTCCGGGGTGCCGGCCCGCCCCGGCGCAACCGAAGCCGTGATCCGGCCCCGCCATGGCAGCACCGGCTGGCCCTGCGCGCCCGTCCAAGGATCGGGCAGGGTGTTGCCGGCCATCTGGTCCATCAACAGGAACGGATAGAACACCACCTTCTGGCCGGCCGCGTGCAGCGCCGCGATCCCCTCGCGCACCGTGTGATCCGAGGGCGTGCCGCCATAAACCACCCGCCCGTCGATCATCGGCAGAAGGTCCGCGTCGCCACGGTCGAGCCCGCAGACATGCCAGGACGGCGCACCCTCGGCGTATTCGACCATGGGCCGCACCTCGCAGGATCCGCAGCGCAGGTCGTTGCCGAACCAGGACACCACCAGCAGGATCGACCGGCAGTTGGGCAATTCGGTCGTCAGCTGCCGCAGGGCGACCTCCATGTCGGTCCGGCCCGTGGCGGTGTTCACGTTGATGGGGCGGGTGCCGTCCATGGCCGCCGCCAGCGCCGGCATGATCACGTCCGGCAGGTCGGGCAGCGCCCCATCGGGCAGGCCGATATCTGCAGGCTGGGTGGACAGCGACGCCTCGCCCGTGCCGGGGATCAGCGCCACCGCCCGCACCCCCTGCATCAGATCGGGCACATCCGCCCCCGCGGCCGACCGCAGCACCTCGAAGGTGAACTGCGGCACACGATTTCCAAAGGGAGACAGGTCCAGATCCTCGAACACCACATAGGCGATGCCGCGGTAGGCCGGGGCCTGCCCCGGCCCCTCGATCGCCTCAATGCGCGGGTCGGGCAGCTGGTCCTCGCCACCGTGATAGACGCGCAGGGCCAGCCGATCGACGGCAAGCTCGGCGCCGTCCGCCCAGATCCGGCCAACGCCGACGATCTCCCCCTCGCACAGCGCGACGGCCAGGTTCACCGAATAGGAATACTGCGTGACGTTCGTGCCGGCCTTGCGCCCACCCACCCGGCTGACCTCGGCATTCTCGATGAAACGCGAGGCCCAGATCACATGCCCCCCGACCCGGGTGCGTCCCCAGATGCGCGCCACAGGCGCCCCTTCGCTGGCCCCCGTCAGCCGCAGCCGGTCGACCCGGCCGGTTTCCACCGCATTCGATCCGCCCCCCAGCAGCCGCTGGTCGAGGGCATTCCCCACGGTCGCCCCGACCGCCTGGCCCAGCGCAGCCGCGGACAGCCCCAGAACGCTGCCGCCGATGCCAGAGCCAATGGCGCCGCCCACGGCCCCCAGGATGATCGTCGCCATGGTGTTTCCTCTCTCGCCCGGGCGGGCGGATCATTCGCTGGCCCGCAGGCCCATGGCCTGGAGCCTCGGTATCTATCTGCGATGCCGCTCAGCCCCCAACGGCCGCCGGAAAGGCGAACCGCGCCACTTGGCGCCGCCGCCATGGCGCGCTGAGCGCCACCTCGACCACTCCATGGCCGCTGCAGGCATGGACGAACCGGGGAACCGGACCAGAGGCCGTCTGGATGCCCAGATGCTTGGCGGGCCCCGCCACGGACAGGCGAAACAGCAGCACATCGCCCAGACCGTCCCCCTCCGCGGGCCGGAAATGCCGCCCCAGGGCCGCCTGCAGCGCGCGCGCGTCGCAGGCCTCGGCCCAGTCGGGGGCATAGGCCGGCACGGCCGGCTCCCGGCCCAGCAGCGCGCGCCACACCCCGCGCACGAGGCCAAGGCAATCCGCGCCCGCCCCCTTGCAGGACGCGCCGTGGCACCATGGTGTCCCGATCCAGCCCCGCGCCTCCGCAGCCGCCTGCGGGCCGATCACCGCTTCAGGCTCCCGCCATCGTTAAGGCCACCCTCCCGCGGGACCGCCATCAGCCAGTCCTCGCCGGGGATATGCGGGAAGCCACGGAAGTTCAGGAAATTGCCGAACTTCGCCCGGCAGGTCTCCGCGCGCTTGTCACACCCTGCGATCAGCCGCACGGGTGCGCCGGTCTCGAGCGGGATCGCCAGCCGCTCCCACAAGACGATCTCGCGCCCGTCGCTGCGCCGGCGGTCCGCCTTGATCAGCCCCCCCAGACCGGCGCCGGGCCCCGCCAGAACCTCCAGCCGGCCCTTCAGGAACCATCCCGCGGCGAAGCCCTCCAGCACCGGCATCAGGATCCGGTCGCCGTCCATCACCGCCAGCGGCACTGCCTCCACCGAAAACGCCGGATTGCCCAGGTCGACCCGGCACTGAGCGTCCCCCAGAAGCGCCCCGCAGGACGGCTGATAGACACGCCCGTGCGACCGCCCCAGCGGCTCGCTCAGGCCCAACAGCTCGGCCCGGAACGCCCCACCCGCGCGGGTGAGCTGCCCCAGACTGCCGCGGAACCGCAGCCGGCGCTGCGCCACATCCGCCCAGTTCACCCACCAGATCCGCAGCTCGGCCCCATCGTACCGCCCGGCCTGGATGTCGGCCTCGGTCAGGCTGTCGTGCTGCAGCGCCCCGGTGGCCTCGGAATTGTCCACCCCGAGCCCCGTGATCTGCTGCAGCGCCCGCGCCGTCATGCCGCCGCTCGCCCGGAACAGGATGTCCTCGAAGGCCAGATCCCGGTCGTGGTCGGTAAAGCCCAGCACCACCGCGTCACGGCGGGTGATGGCCCAGGCCCGCGCCACGGTGGTGACGCCGGTTTCCAGATGCTCCTGCAGACTCACAGCCGGATCTCCACCACCGGAACACGGGGCAGTTCGCCCGCGTTGAACGTCGCCATCGACACCTCGATGCGGTCGGTGCCGAAACGCACCGGCACGTCGAACAGAAACCCTGCCGTGACCGGCGCGCCCGCGGGCGGCGGAGCCGCGAACACCACCATCCCCCGCTCCGGCATCACCTGCCAGCCCGCGGATTGCTCCGCCCCGCCGACCGCCACCCGCACGCTGCCCTCCACGGGTTTCGCGATGTCCCGGAAATGCGTCTGCGCGCCCGACACATAGGCCTTGCGCAAGGCAAAGTCTGTCTGCACCCCGTCGCCGGTGCCCAGAAACTGGTCCCCCGCGCCAACCGGCCGCGACGCGGGCGCCGAACGGTGGTCGGCCCAATCCTTCCAGCGGAACCCGTGCAACTGCCCCGCCCGCGCCTCGAAGAACGCGAGCAAAGTCTCCACATCGTCCAGGCTGCGCAGCCCAAGCCCCGCGTCATAACGCCGGCGCGACTCCGACCAGGGCGAATTGCGCTCCTCGAAGCCGTTGGCCAGCGTCACGATCTCGGTGCGCCGCTCGGGCCCGCCCAGCGCGCCGAAGCTCAGGCTGGTGGGAAACCTCACCTCGTGAAATGCCATCGCCTCACCTGTTCCTCTGGCCATGGGCGATCATCCGGCCGACCTCGGCCGCGATCTGCCCCTCGGAGCGGCGGAACCCTTCGAGGTCCGGCGTCGCCACATTGATGGTGACCGCGACGGGCCGCGCCCCACTTCCGCCCTGCGACCTGACCCCAAGCCGCCCATCGGCACCACGCGCCAGCGGCAGGATTGCCTCCGGCCCCGCCTCGCCCATCAGCCCGGTGGCCCCGCCGCGCATGCCAAAGGTCGTGGGCCCGGTGACCACGCCGCCATCGGCAAATGGAACCACCCGGCCCTCGGCAAACCCGCCACCCTTGGCAAAGGGCGTGAACGCCGACATCACCGACTGCATTCCCTGGGCCAGGGCACCGCCCGCAGCGTTCTGCACCGGCCGGACCGCCGCGGAATAGACCGCACTGGTCATGGACTGCGCCACCTGCTTCAGCGCCGCCGAGGGCTTCACCCCATCGAACATCATCCCATCAAAAGCCCGCCGGAGCCCCGAGCCAACCTGGCGGCTCAGCGTGTCCACCTCCCGCCCGGTGAAGGACATGGTGCGGCCCATCTGGGCGATCTCCGCGCCGAAGGCCTCGGTGGCACCGCGCGCCCCGTCAAGGCTCGCCTCCAGCGCCCGCATCTCGCTCTCGATATCGCTCATCGACCGGTCCTTTCACCTTGTCGGGAAACCGGGCCGCCAACGCCGCCAGCCCCGCCGCATCCAGCGGCCCGGCCTGCGCCGAGGGCGGCGCGCCCTGCCCCAGCATCAGCAGCAATTCCGCCGGCGTCAGCGCCCAGAACTCGGCGGGCCGCAGCCCCAGCCGGCCCAACCCCAGCCGCATCAGCCCGGGCCAGTCCAACCGGCGCGCCCCGCTCACAGCGTGCCCTGCACCGCAAAGGCCCGCGCCAGCGCCTGCGCGGCCACGCGCGCGGCCTCCATCGGCCCGCCGCGGATCTCGGCATGCCGCAG
>SKMM01000225.1 GCA_007121055.1 Paracoccaceae bacterium
CCGCGCCGTATTCCAGCGCCGCCAGAGCCCCCATCAGCCCGGGGGCGATCTGGCCGAGGCCCAGACCCACGAGGATGGCCAGCGCGACCCAGACCGACAGGTATTTCTCGAAGGCAGGCATTGGTGTCTCGCGGTTTCAGAGGAGTGTCCAGAGCTGGAACAGCAGGCCGATGGCGAAGGCGCCCGCCAGCGACAGGGCGATGTAGAGGCCGAAGACCGGCGGGCGGGCCAGCGCCCAGACGGCCATGGCGGCGGGGATCGAGGTGACGCCGCCCGCGATCAGGAAGGCCATGCCGGCGCCCGGGGCCATGCCCTGCCCGATCAGCCCGCCCACCAGCGGCAGGGCGGCATAGCCGTTGAGGTAGGCGGGCACGCCCACCAGCGTGGCGGTGGCGATGGGGGCGAGGCCGCTGCCGCCGAGGACGGAGGTGACGGTCTCGGCCGGGATCCAGGCCAGCATCAGGCTTTCGAGGAGGAAGGCCAGCGTCAGCCACTTCGCCAGGAACAGGGCGGTGCCAAGCGCGGTGGTGGCGAATTTTGACCGGCGGGCCGGGTCCTCCCAGAACCGCCAGGCGACGGGTTTGGGGTCGCGGACGCGGGCACCGCCACAGCCGCCATTGCCGATGCCTTCGCGCAGCGGATCGGCCAGCCCGCCGCCCCGCGCCAGCAGATGCACCACCATGCCGCCCGTCAACCCCAGCCCGAAGGCCGCCAGCGTCTTGGCCACCGCGAACTCCATCCCGAGCACCCCGGCCGTCAGCACGAACATCGACGGGTCCATCAGCGGCGAGGCGAGCCAGAAGGCCATCACCGCCGACAAGGGCACCCCCATGGCCAGCAGGGCCGCGATCAGCGGGATTACCCCGCAGGAGCAGAAGGGCGATATCGCGCCGGCCAGCGCCCCCAGCCCGATCATCGCCAGCGGCGCCCCGGTGAAGGCCCGCGCGATCAGGTTGTCCGCCCCGGTCGCCCCTGCCCAGGCAGCCAGCGAGACCGAGACCAGCAGGTAGGGCGCGATCTTGATCAGCGCGCCGCCGGCGAAGACGGCACTTGCGCCGGCCTGTGCGGGGTCCAGCACGAGCAGCGCGGCAAGGATCAGTGCCGAGGTCAGCCACACCCGCTGGTCTGTCCAGACACGACCCCAGACACGGCGCGGCAGGCTGGGCTGCACGGACGGGGTCGTGTCGGTCATCGCCATACCTCCGGTATTTTGGATGTTCGGAGCGGTTCGGGGAGGGTCAGGCCGCAGGCTTCGGGGGCGCGAGGCCAACGCAGCATTCGGCGGTCAGGAAGGCGAGCAGCCCGTGCATGGCCGGGTAATCCACGCGGTTGACCACCTCGCGGCCCTGCCGCTCCTGCCAAACGAGGCCGGCATCGACCAGCGTGGACAGGTGATGCGCGAGCGTCGAGGGGGCCATGCCCATATGTGCGCCGATGTCGCCCACGCGCAGCCCCGCCTCGCCCGCCTGCACCAGCAGCCGGAAGATCGCGAGCCGCGTGTCATGGCCGAGGGCGGCAAGGGCGCGGGCCTGGGGACTGGTCGTCGTCATGGGGCAAACATAACGACAAATCCGGTTTTGTAAATCTTTCGATGCGCCGGTCGTCAGGCCGCCGCGACAGGCGTGGGTTCGGGGCGCAGCCGGCCCGCGGCGAGGGCGGAGAGGGCAAGGAGGACCGTGGCCGTGCCGAGCATCAGGGCAAGTCCGCCGATCTGGAAGGTCAGGCCGGACAGCAGCGTGCCCAGCAGCCGGCCGGCGGCATTGGCCATGTAGTAGAAGCCCACGTCCATGGTGACCCGCTCATCGTGGCTGAAGGCGAGGATCAGCCAGGAATGCAGCGCCGAGTTCACCGCGAAGAGGGCGCCGAAGCTCAGCAGCCCCAGCACCAGCAGCGCGGTCAGCCATGGCTGCGGCCCTGGGGCGATGAGGGCCGCCAGCGTCAGCCCGGCCGGGACGGCGGCCAGGGCCCAGACCCAGCCGCGGGCGGTGTCGATCAGTTGGGCCTCGCTGCGGCCGGCCGCGCGCAGAAGCTTCGGGGCAGCGGCCTGCACGCCGCCATACAGGATGATCCAGCCGGCCATGAAGCTGCCGATCAGGAAAAACGCCGCGCGGTTGCCCTCGACCGTACCGTCGGAGAGGACGGCGTAGAAATACACCGGGATGCCCACGACGAACCACACATCCCGGGCGCCGAACAGGAACACCCGCGCCACGGAGAGCCAGTTGATGTTGGGGGATTTCGAGAAGACCTCGGAAAACTTCGCTCCCTTGCGCCCCTTCGGCAGCCCCGGCGGCATCGCCAGCAGCACCGCCAGCAGGATCGCCGCCAGCACGGCGGCCATCCCCAACACGGCACCGGTAAAACCCACCGTCGCCAACAGCCCCGCGCCCAGGAGAAACCCCACCCCCTTCACCGCGTTCTTCGACCCCGTCAGCAGGGCCACCCAGCGAAAGAGCCCGTCGCCCTCCTTCGGCGCCAGCAGCTTCACCGCGGATTTCGACGACATCTTGGCGAGGTCCTTGGCGACACCCGAGGCCCCCTGCACCACCATCACATAGGCCACCGACAGCCCCAGCGCCCAGCCCGGGTCCAGCTGCGCCAGCGCCAGAAGTGCGGCCACCTGCAGCGCCAGCCCGGCATAGAGCGTGCTGGTCAGCCCGAACCGCGCCGCGATCCAGCCGGCCGAGAGGTTCGTGACCATCCCCGCGATCTCATAGAGCAGGAACAGATAGGCCAGCTGCACCGGCGTGAAGCCGAGAATGTGGAAGTGCAGGAGCACCAGCATCCGCAGCGCGCCGTCAGTCAGCATGAAGGCCCAGTAGGCGGCGGTGACGGCGACATAGGCCGCCAGCCCCTCAGGGCGCCCGGCGCTCGGGGCGGTCATGCCCCGCCCACCATAAGCGCCACATCGACCAGCCGGTGGGCATACCCCATCTCGTTGTCGTACCAGGCATAGACCTTCACCTGCGTGCCGTTCACCACCATGGTCGAAGGGGCGTCTACGATCGCCGAACGGGTGTCGTTGGTGTAGTCGGCCGACACGAGCGGGCGCTCCTCATAGCCGAGAATACCGGCCAGCGGACCCTCGGCGGCGGCGCACAGCAGCGCGTTGACCTCCTCCACACTTGTCTCCCGCGCCACTTCGAACACGCAATCGGTCAGCGAGGCGTTCAGCAGCGGCACGCGGACGGCATGACCGTTCAGCCGGCCTGCCAACTCGGGGTAGATCAGCCCGATGGCCGTGGCGCTGCCAGTGGTGGTCGGGATCATGGAATTCAGCGCCGAGCGGGCGCGGCGCAGGTCGTTGGCCGGGCGGTCGACGATGGTCTGGGTGTTGGTGACATCATGGATAGTGGTGATGGCGCCGTGGCGGATCCCGATCCCCTCCTGCAGAACCTTCACCACAGGGGCGAGGCAGTTGGTCGTGCAGGACGCCGCCGTCACGATCCGGTGCCGTGCGGGGTCGTATATGCCGTGGTTGACGCCGTAGACGATGTTCGCGGCGTCCCCGTCCTTGACCGGGGCCGAGACCACCACCCGCACCCCGGCGTCGAGATAGGGGGCCAGCTTATCCGCGGTCTTGAACGCCCCGGTGCACTCGAGCACCACATCGACCCCGTCCAGCGGCAAGGCGCCTGGGTCGTGCGTGCCGATGAAAGGCAGCCGCCGGCCGTCGATGGTCACGGCGCGGTCGTCATGGGAAAACGCCGCCTCCCATCGCCCGTGCACACTGTCGAACTCCAGCAGATGCGCCTGCAGGGCCGGATCGCCCACCGCATCGTTGATCCAGGCGATCTCGGCGCCGCGGTCCAGCAGCGGCCGCAGCGCCAGCTTGCCGATCCGCCCCAGACCGTTCAGCGCGTAGACGGTCATGCCGGCATCCTCCCCTGTCCGATGTCATCGAGTGGGCGTTGCAGCGCAGGGCGGTCGAGGGTGTCCAGCGGGAGCGCCACAAGGGCCCGGATGCGCGCCTGCAGCGCGTCATGGGCTGCACGGATGGCGCCGGGCGTGCCACCCGGGGCGGGGATGCCCCAATGGGCGCTCAGCGGGCGGCCGGGCCAGGCCGGGCAGTCCTCGTTGGCCGCGCGGTCGCAGACGGTCAGCACGATATCGAAGACGGGCGCCCCGGGCCCGCGGACCTCGGCCACGGGCTTCGATCGCAGGGGTGCCAGATCATGTCCCGCGTCGCGCAGCAGCGCGAGGGCCTGCGGGTCGGGTGCGGCGCGGGGATGGGTGCCGGCCGACTGCACCTCGAACCGCGCGCCGGCCCGCTGGCGCAGGATCGCCTCGGCCAGGATCGAGCGCGCGGAATTGCCGGTGCACAGGAAAAGGACGCGATACCGGCCGTCGCGGTTGGCGGGACCCGCCGGCGCCGGTGGCGCGCAGATTTCCGGCCGGCCCCGGCAGCAGTCGAGCAGCAGGTGATCGACGGTTTCGCGCACCGCCTCCATGGCGATGGAATACCGCAGCGAGGTGCCCGCGCGGGTCTGCGTCACCAGCCCCGCCTGCATCAGCGCCGCCAGGTAGGCCGAACAGGTCGAGGGTTTCAGCCCCAACGCCTCGCTCAGCTCTCCCGCCGCCACCCGGTCCGGATAGCGTCGGACAAGGAGCCTGAACAGGGCGAGCCGCTGCGGATGGCCAAGGGCGGTCAGGCGGGCGGGGGTCTGAATTTCCATATTTCACGTATATTGGAAATAATGAGAGGGGCAAGGGTGACGTCTGCGGTTTGCTGCCTGAATTCCGGTCGTCCGGTTCCGCACGAGAGGGCCGCCCCGCGGGGCGCTCATCCAGAGCGCAGCAGCGGCGGCCGCGAGATGCGGTCATCACGTCGGCGCAGCGACGGTTCAGAGTGGCGGAGCCGACCGCAGGGGCGGAACCATGGGTCGTGCCTCGCCGGCCAAGGCGGCATGGACCGGACGGGTTTCAGCGCGTGGAGTCGGTTGCAGATCCCGGACTTCCCGGAGGTTCAGCAGTTTCCGTCGATCCACTCGTCGCCGCCGAAGATCGCGCCGTGATCACGCCACAGGTCCGAGGCACCTTGGCTCAGGCCGCCAGAGCCGGCGGAGAGACGCCGGGCGTGATGGCTGGAGGGATGCGCGGGCGAATGCTGCCGGTTCGGGGGGGCTGGCGCCGGGTATCTGCGGTCACCGTCCAGCAGTTCAAAAATTGCCGCGAGCAAGGCGGCCTTCCACCGCGCCGCCATCGGTTCCAGCTCGGTGGGCGACGGCTGGGGCCCGCTTGTCGCTGGGCGGGTATGCGGCGGATCCCTTGCGACGGACGTCGGAGGCGAGCATCCCGCGCAGGTCATCGAAACGACGGGTGCGCCGGTGGGGTTCCTCGAGTAGATGGCCTCGCTTTCCGCTGGACCTCGCCCGATGGACGAAACCCTGATCGCTTGGACCCTGGGACCTGGACCGAGGCGACCCAGATGAACGCCCGTCGGCTGAGACGTTTCCTGGGGGCACGCTCCATCGACGCCGTCTCGGTCCAGGCCATCACCGTTCCGGACATCTGTTCGGTGTCGCAGGCGATGCCCCGTCCAACCTCCTTGCCGCAATTGGCCAGCGAGGGCGAGGGCATGGGCGGGCCGCCCCTTTCCGGACACTGGCGGCTCGGCCCATGGCCCGTGGGGCGACTGCGCCCAGGCCAAGCGCCCCGCAGAAGGTCCGGTGCGACGCCCGACCAGGCCCGCCTAGGGGTTTGGGCGGACGTGGGACCATCAGGCGCGGCGCTCGGTCCCTGGCGGCGTGGCGAGGCTGCTGCGGCGGCCGGTGCCGTCATAGGTCTGCAGAGGCGCCGGCGGTGCGGTCAGGTCGCGGATCCGCTCCTGGGCCTGCCGCAGGCCGGTCTGGGCAGCCTCCAGCAACATGGCGTTGCGCTGGGCGCGTGCCTGAAACGACCGGGCAAGGTCTGGCGGGCAGTGCGGCGTGCCGCTGGCCAACTGTGTTGCCAACCGCTCCTTCGCCTCGGCAAGCGGGGCGAGCGCAGCGAAATCGGCGGTCCTGAGGGCGGTGGCTTCCTCCTCTAGGAGAGTCGAGAGCGCCTCGAGCACGTCGGCGTTGCCCTCTGCGATGTCATCGATCGGCACGGCTGCGCTCCACCAGGGCGTTGAACAGGGAATCGGCAAGCCCGATGCCGCCGCGCTCCACGATGGCGGCGGCGTGGGCTTCGGTCAGGAAGGAGGCGAACTGCTCCTCCCCGACACCGCCGCCGAAGCTGGCCCGCGGGGCGCCGACCCCGGCGGCCTTGAGCATTTCGGCGAGGAAGCTGGCCTCCATCGCCTCGGCGGCGCGGCGCAGGGCGACCGTCTGGTCGCCGGGGGCCGGTTGCAGGCGGGGGCGGGCCGCGGTGTCGTGGATCGGGATGTCCATGGTCGTTCCAATCTGCCGTTGCAGCCTCGGTTCTGACAGGTTGCGGTAAAGGATCGGTAACCCTGGCGGGGCATTCTGCGCGAAACCGGCGTGTAGAAGGCATTGCCCATGATGATTCCCGTCGAGCTGTTCCTGCCTGCGCCGCGCGCCGCCCGGGCGATGGGCGACACCGGACCCCCGGGCGGCGACTTCGCCGATTTCATGGACAGCGACGCTGCGCCGCCGCCGCAGGAGGAGGAGGGTCGGGATGGCCGCCCCGAAGGCGACGGCGATGCGGCGGCGTGGATGACGGGGGACGGTCCGCTGGGCGGTGCGGTCACGGACGCGCGGCCGCCGACCGAGAGCGCAGCGGAGGGTAAGGGCGCGCGCGTAGCCCGCCTCGGGAAGGGAGGGCCAGAGGCGGCAGGCGGGCCCGAGACACCGTCACGGGCCGCCGCGGCGGCCCTTGGGAACCCTGCCGAAGGGCTGCACCGTGGCGGAGGGGCGGCGGCTGTCTCCGGAGGCCCGGTGCCAGGCGGAGGGGGTGCTGCGGTGCCCGGCGCTCCGGTGACGGGCGGGGGGGCTGCGGGTCTGGTCCCGGCACAGGCCGGGGAGCGATCAGGCCCGTCGGATGCGAGTCCGGCGACCGGCAGCGCGGGCGCGGCAAGCGAGGCGGCGCCGGGGGCGGACTCAAAGCCTTCCCTGCCGGCGCAGGCTCTGGCGGGGGTTGCGCAGGCGCCACGGAGTGCCGAGACCGGCCGTGCAA
>SKMM01000100.1 GCA_007121055.1 Paracoccaceae bacterium
ACAACGCCCTTCCACATCGCGAAGGAGATCAGCCGTGACCAAACGCACGTCTGCCAAGTACAAGATCGACCGCCGCATGGGCGAAAACATCTGGGGCCGCCCGAAAAGCCCCGTGAACCGCCGCGAATACGGCCCCGGCCAGCACGGCCAGCGCCGCAAGGCCAAGCTGTCCGACTTCGGCATCCAGCTCCGCGCAAAGCAGAAGCTCAAGGGCCATTACGGCGACCTGACCGAGAAGCAGTTCAAGCGCATCTACAACGAGGCGGCCCGGGTCAAGGGCGACACCGGCGAGAACCTGGTGGGCCTGCTGGAGCGCCGTCTCGACGCGGTCGTCTACCGCGCCAAGTTCGTGCCCACCGTCTTCGCCGCGCGCCAGTTCGTGAACCACGGCCATGTCACGGTGAACGGCCGCAAGGTCAACATCCCCTCCTACCGGGTCAAGGAAGGCGACGTGATCGCGGTGCGCGACAAGTCCCGCCAGCTGGCCTGCGTGCTGGAGGCCGTGGGCCTGGCCGAGCGGGACGTGCCCGATTACATCGAGGCCGACCACGCCAAGCTGACCGCCACCTTCGTGCGCACGCCCAAGCTTGGCGACGTGCCCTTCGCGGTGCAGATGGAGCCGAACCTCGTGGTCGAATACTACGCCAAGAACGGCTGAACCCGGCCGTCGGGACAAAGGGGCCGCCGCCCGGCAGGGCGGCGGCCTTTTGCATGGCGCGGGCGTGTACCAGCGCCCCGTTGCGTTGACCGGCAGTTCCGGGTCGCCTGTGTTTCACAAGACGGCCGGAGCGCAGAGGCAGGTCGGTTACCGGGGCCGTCGATGTCAGTCCGGCACGGGAGCTTCGCGCTTCAGCGCCGCCAGCGCCTCCGCGTCCCAGCCCTCGGGCTCCAGCAACTCGGCCCAGGCGTCGACATAGCTCGCGAAGGCATAGCTGTGGCCGAACCCGTCGGGCGGCTTCACTGCGGTCATGATGTCGATGCCAAGCTGCAGGAAGGTGACCACCGGCAGCCAGCGGAACTGCTCGGACACGTCCGGCCCCCGCGGCGGCTCCATCCAGGCGGGCCGGCGCCAGGCGGCCTGCGGGTCGAAGAACGTCACCGCGTCGCTGGCGTGCTGCAGATAGAGGATGCGGAAGCCACCCCACTCCGCCCGCGCCTCGGACTGAAGCCCGGTCTGGTTGCGGAACCGCACCGCGCTGCCGTCACGATAGGAGGGCAGCCAGAACGGCGTGCCGGGGTTGCGGTTGCGCGTGACCTCGCCCCAGGTCGGGCTGCCGAAGGGCGGACCCACCCACAGCGCGCCGTCGAAGGGATCGCCCACCACCTGGTGCAGGTCGTGGCTCAGGTCCGAATTCAGCGAACCCAGGCTGAGGCCGTTGAGGTAGAGCGCCGGGCGGTCCCCGGGGTCGAGCTCCTGCCAGTACCCATAGACCTCGGCGAACACCGCCCGCGCGGTCTCGACCCCGTATTCCATGTCGAACAGCAGCGCGAGCCAGCTTGCGACATAGGAATACTGCACCGACACCGTGGCCACATCGCCATGCAGCAGATACTCCAGCGCGGCCTGCCCGGCCGGGTCGACCCAGCCGGTGCCGGTGGGCGTCGCGATCACCAGCGTCCCGCGCGAGAACGCGTCGATGCGCTGCAGCTCGGCGAGTACCAGCTCCGCCCGGGTCTGCGGGTCGTCGGCCGAGTTCAGCCCGACATAGACCCGCAGCGGCTCGCGCGCCGGCACCCCGGTGACGCGTTCGATCAGCACACGCGAGGGGCCGGCGGCGACCATGGCGCGGCCCTGCCGGCCCAGATCCTCCCAGTCCAAGAGCGAGCCCGGCGCGCCGGTCTTGCGCTGGTCGGTGGGGCGTGGGCTTGCCTCCTCGAACACCCCGTCCAGCGCGGCATAGGCACGGTCGGCCAGCGTCAGCGCCCCGCGCACCAGCACGCCGTTGCCGATGTTCCAGAACAGCACCGCCGTCAGCACCACCGCCACAAGCAGTGCCTGCGGCCCCGGCAACACCCGCTCCAGCCGCCGCGACAGCCCCGCCGTGGCCAGCCGCACCAGCCGCGCGAACCACAGAAGCACCAGGAACAGCCCGAGCGCCCCTGCGGCGATGCTGAAGGGCCGCACCGTCTCCACCGGCGGCATGTCCATCAGGACCCGCAAGCCGTTCTGCCAGTCCGAGGCGCGCCACAGCGCCACCGACACCGCGAGGGCGCACAGACCGGCCACCGCCACCTGCACCCGCCGCAGCCGCGGCACAGGCAGGCGGGGAAATTCCAGCCGCCGCCACAGAGCCGACAGGATCAGCCCGATGGCATACCCCGCCGTCAGGCTCAACCCGCTGAGCGCCGCCTGTACGGCAGTGTCCCGCGGCACCAGGCTGGGCGTCAGCGAGGCGATGAAGAACAGCGCCCCCAGCACCATCGCTGGCAGCACGGGTTTGGGCGCCCAGCGTGGGCGGCGGAGGCGCGGCAGCCCCCTCATGCCGGGCGGACCGGCGGGACGGCGGTGGGGATCACTGGGGGCTCCGTGCTGGCAAGCGACCAAAGGCCAGCGTGGCGGGGATCGGGGGCGCGTTCAAGCGCCCGCGCCGCCCCGGGCGTCAGTCGGCGGGCTGAAAGGTGAAGGGCGCAGCGTCCTCGAATTCGGCGGACACCTCGCCCGACAGCACCCGCTCCATGTCCAGACCGAGGTCGAGCTTGCGCACCGCCGCCCCTTCGGAAAGGTCCAGGTCGTCCAGATCGACCCAGAACACGCTGGGCGAGATCACCGACTCGACGTGATAGCGCCGGTCCTTGTGGTCGGCGACCACACGCCAGCGGGTGGTGGAGAGGTTGGGCTGCCCCTCGATGGAGATGCCCCAGGGCACCGAGGTCTGGCGGATCACGCTGAACACCGAGGCCGCGGCGATGCGCGGATCGGCGCTCTGGACCACGGCGGTGATGTAGAACTGCGCCCGCACGAAACGATCCGAGGCGCGCACGGTGCCGGGCAGGAATTCACGCGGGTTCACACTCTGCCAGTACTCCAGCACGGCGCGCTGGCGGTCGAAGGTGGGCTCGTTGGTCATGACCTGATAGGCGCGGTCGTGCCAGATCACCATCTCGCCGTCGACAAATTCGAGGATGGCACTGTCGCCGGTGGCGTCGGACATGGAGACATGCACCGTGGCCTCGCGCCCGGGCGGGCCCACCGGAACCTCGCCGGTGGCCACCAGAACGGGATTGTCGCGCAGGTCCTCCACCGCCCCGGCCACGGTGGCGTAGCGGTCCAGCAGGTATTGCGGGAACACCGACAGCGAGACGCGCGGGGTCTCGCCGTCATCCTCGGGGTAGGTCGCCTCGACCTCCCAGAGCAGGTTCACCACCAGCCCCGCCTCGTTCATGCCGTCGGCGGTCACGATGTCATAGCCACTGACGACGAGGCTGCCGTACTCGGCGGTCCACTCCGCCGATCGCTCTCCGGCGGCACCATCGCGCACCATACCCCGGGGAAACACCCAGAGGTTGGAGACCATCGGCAGTTTCCAGTCCATGCTGCGGCCGGTCAGCACCCGATCCTCGGGGCCGAGATAGACCGCGCGGGTACAGGGCTGTGCCGGCCCCGCCAGGGCCAGCAGGGAAGCAGCAGACAGCCCCAGCCCGATCAGCCGCGGCAACCGAAAGGCTGTACGATGCGATCCGGTCACGGGCCCCCTTTGAACGCGATAGCGTAAAACTTGAACCGTTGCGGGCGCTGCGCGCAAGCCTCCGCCTCAGAATTCGACGGTGGCGCCGAAGATCGGGCCGCCCAGGCGCACGTCGAAGCGGCTGCCGCCGCTGCGATAATCCACCGACAGGTGGCGATAGCCCGCCGACAGCGTCACCTGGTTGCCGAGGCTGTAGTTCACGGTGCCCAGAAGCTGCGCCGTGGACCGCGAGCCCACCCCGAAGCCGCCCACGTCGCCATAGAGCAGCACCGACCAGTCCGGTGTCAGGCGCAGATTGGCCCGCGCCGCGATGATCGGATCGGTGAAGTTGCGCGAGGCCGAGACCCTTGCGCCGGGAAACACGCCGGGCACCGCCGGCGCGCCCACCTCGCCGCGCACCCGCCAGTGGCGCAGACCACCCAGCAGATCCAGCGTGCCGTCCAGCGTGTCCGACACGCGCCAGCCGCCCGCCAGCGTCAGCGATGTCTGCCGCAACCGTCCCTCGGCCGGCAGGCCGGGAATTGGCGCCGACAGCACCCCCGCACGCGAGGCCGAGGAATAGCTCAGATCGCCCAGCAGCACGAACCGGTCGCGCCGGGCGAACCCCGACAGGAAGAACGCCGCGTCGAGATCGCCGAGGATGTCCGAGAAGGACCGATCGATCTCCACCGTCGGGCCGGTGGCGAAGGGGCGCAGGTCGCCGCCCAGCCCGGTCGCCCAGACGTACGGCGTCAGCTGCCCGCGCCAGTCGAAGGCGCCTTGCGCCGCTGCCATGCCGCCGGTCGCCACCAGCGCCAGCAGCGTGGCCCCCAGCGTCCCAAACCCTCGCCTCAGCCAAGCTGTCGCCATCGCGGATCCTCCGTTCACAACGCATCCTTGTGGATACGGCCGCCCTTCATGATGAGCTTGAGCCGGCCTGCGGGGTCGTCGAGCCAGTCGAGCCCCTCCTCCGGGTCGGCATCGACCACCAGCAGGTCCGCCAGCGCCCCCTCGGCGATCACCCCCAGCCGCCCGTCATAGGGGGCCCGCGCCCCCGACATCGCCAGCAACTCGCCCGCCGCGCCGGTGGCGCAGCGCAGCGCCTCCAGCGGCGACATGAAGCGCGCGAACTTCGCCAGTTGCCGCCCCTGGCTGGAGGTTCCCGCCGGATTGAACAGGATGTCGGTGCCAAACGCCAGCGGCACGGCATGGGTGCGCGCCAGTTCGAAGGCCCGCTCGGTCCCCCGCGCCACCTCAAGCTGCTTTTCGCGCTGCACCGGGTCGTCCTTCGGGTTGGCGTCCTCGTCATCGAGGAAGGGCTGGATCGACCACCACACCCCCTCGTCGGCCATCAGCCGAACGGTCTCTTCATCGGCAAGCTGCCCGTGCTCGATGGACTTGATCCCCGCCGCCACCGCCCGGCGAATGCCGCCTGGTGTGTAGACATGGGCGCAGACATAGGTCCCCCAGTCCTCGGCCGCCTCGACCGCCGCGCGCATCTCACGCTCGGTGAACTGCACCGAGTCCAGCGGATCGTAGAGCGAGGACACCCCGCCGCCGGCCATGATTTTGACTTGGCTAGCCCCCTTCATCAACTGCTCGCGGGCGGCGCGCAGCACCATGTCGGCGCCGTCGGCGATCAGCCCCACACCCTGGCGTTCCATGTAGGAAGGCGGATCGCCGGGAAACCGCGGGAGTTCGTGCAGGAAGCGGAAATCCCCATGCCCTGCGGTCTGCGAGATCATGGCCCCCGACGGAAAGATCCGCGGCCCCTCCACCGCCCCGCGGTCGATGGCCATCTTCAGCCCGAAGGCCGGCCCGCCCACGTCCCGCACGGTGGTAAAGCCGCGCATCAGGGTGGCCCCGGCCTCGCGCCCCGCCATCAGGTGGATGAAGCCGATGTCCTGGGTGGCCGCCACCACCATGCTCACGGCCACCAGCGTGCTGTGCCAATGCGCATCGATCAGACCAGGGATCACCGACCGGCCGCCACAGTCGATCACCTCGGCGTCCTGCGGCCCCTGACCGGCCGCGGGCAGGGCGGCGATCCGCCCGCCCTCGATCAGGATGTCGCGGCCCGACTGCATCTCCAGCGTGGTGCCGTCGAACAGCCGCAGATTGGTCAGCAGCATCGGCCGGCCCGGGGTCTGCGCCCGCACCTCGCGCGGGGCCAGGCCGAAGCCCGCAAACATCCCCAGCACCGCCGCGGCCCCGCCCAGCAGCCTGCGCCGGTCCAGATCCGCCTCCAGCCGGGCATAGGCCCGCAAGGTATAGGGCGCGCCGCAATGGCAGGGGTTCAGGCCGGCCGCCTGCGCGGTCTCGGCATCCCAGCAGGCAACACACATCACAGCTCTCCTTGCCTCAAGCGCCACACCGGTGCATCGTCCACCGTTGGCCACAGGCTGACCCATCGCGGCAGGCTCGGCAAGCACCTCGCCGCCGCACCGCCCGCCTTCGGGCCTCCGTGCCGCCTGTGTGACTCTCCAGGCACGCCACGTCCCGAACGGTGCCCGGGGACGCATGGCGGCAACCGGCCGCGCATCGGATCGCGCATCTTTCAAGCGCGCGTGGCGCCGCCCGGGGGTGACCTGCCCGCGCCCTCGCGCTAAGGCTCCCTCTCGGGGGTTCGCACATCCGACACGGCGCCGCAGCAGTGTCAGGACCAACCCGCACGGAGGAGCCATGGACCGGCATGTCAGGACGATGGCCGTGGCGGCGCTGCTCGCGGCCGCGCCGGCGCTGGCGGCGGCCCATCCGCACGTGTTCATCGACACCGGGATCGAAGTGATCTTCGACGAGGATGGCCACGCGGTGGCGGTGCAGGTCGTCTGGGTGCACGACGAGTTCTACACCATGCTGTCGCTGGACGATTTCGGGATGGACCCCGAGTTCACCGGCACCGTCACCGAAGCCGAGCGCGACGAGTTGGCGGCGATCTATTCCAACTGGGACGAGGGCTTCAACGGCGACCTGCGCACGCTTCTGGACGGGCGCGAGCTTGCGCTGGGCGGCCCCACGCGGGTGGTCGCCGACGTGCAGGACGCCCGGCTGGTGATCGCCCACCGCCGCATCTTCGACACACCAGTGGAGGTCGGCGGTCGGGAGCTGGTGCTGCGCGTCTACGACCCGACCTTCTTCATCTCCTACACCATCGCCAGTGACCCCGTGCTGCAGGGCCGCGACGACTGCACCGCCGAGGTCTGGGGCCCCGACTGGGAAGCCGCCGACGCCCGCCTGCAGGACGCCCTAGACGAACTTCTGGCCGACGGCGCGGATTGGTCGCAGATCGAGGCCGATTTCCCCGCCGTCGGCGCCGATTTCGCCGAGGAAGTGCGCATCCGATGCCCCAGCCCCTCCTGACCCGACCCCACCCTCCGCAGCCGACCGCTGCGGGCTGCAGCGCTGCGCCGCGCACGGCGGCCGGCGA
>SKMM01000385.1 GCA_007121055.1 Paracoccaceae bacterium
CGCGCCTGGCCCGCGGGCGGGCCCGCGGTCAGGACGCCGGCTGCGGCATGGGGCAGTTGCGCGGTGCGGCTCATCGCGCCGCGGTCTCCAGCGGCGGCAGGGCGGCTTCGATCCGGGCCCGGTGCGGCTCGTACTGCGGCGGCAGCTTGAGCGCGGTGCCGAGGGTGGCGGGGGCCTCGTCCACGGCAAAGCCGGGCGGGTCGGTGGCGATCTCGAACAGCACGCCTCCGGGTTCGCGGAAGTAGATCGCGTTGAAGTACTGCCGGTCGATGCGCGGGGTGACCCGGTGGCCGACCGCCATCAGCGCCTCGCGCAGCTCGTCCTGGTGGGCGTTGTCGGTGGCGCGGAAGGCGATGTGGTGGATCGAGCCCGCGCCCGACCGCGCCTGTGCGCCGGGCTGGCGCAGCACGTCGACGATCGCGGCCGGGCCGCCGCCGGTGGCGGTGAGGCGGATGCGCTCGGCGTCGCCCTGCCGTTCGGTGCCGGTTTCGGCATAGCCGAGGTGGTCGGTCAGCACCCGGACGGTGGCCGCGGGGTCGGCGACCCACAGCGTCACCGAATGGAAGGCGCCGACGCCCTCGGCGGGGGCGGAGGAGTCCTCGATCAGTTCCACCCGCTGGCCATGGGGATCCCGCAGCGACAGCACGCGGGCGCCGAAGCGGTCGGAGAGGGCGTCGGGGCCGTTGCCGAGCGCGGTGGCCCAGCCCTCCAGCGAGCCGGGGGCGGTTATGTAGGCGAAGGCCAGCGCCCCGCCATGGCCGGCGCGGCCCGGCGCGGCATGGGCGAAGGGGAAGAAGGTCAGGATCGTGCCGGGGCTGCCGGCGGCGTCGCCGTAGTAAAGGTGCCAGGTGCCGGGGTCGTCGAAATTCACCGTGCGCTTGACGAGCTTGAGGCCGAGATCGCCGGTGTAGAAGCCGACGTTGCGCGCGGGCGGGCCGGAGATGGCGGTGACATGGTGCAGGCCGGGGGTCGGGTTGGGCATGGGAGCCTCCGAGGTTCCGTTGGATTGTCCCTTACATGGCGACGGGAGGGCCTTTCGACCACCGGCGCCAGCGCAACCCACCTGTGCCGCCATGCACAGCCGCCGCGCGCCATCCCGGCTGGGCGCGCCATTGACCCCGCGGCGCGGGCGCGCCACACCCCCGTCGCGGCGCGGTCCCGACCGCCGTTGCCGCGATGAGGAGAGCCCAGATGAACGCAAAGGATGTCCGCGCAGACAGCCAGGAGCGCGCGCAGGACCGCAACCCGCGCCTGTTCCAGCCGATCCGCTTCCGCTCGGTGGTGGCGCGCAACCGGATCATGATGTCGCCGATGTGCCAGTATTCGGCCGAGGACGGCCTGCCCAACGACTGGCATTTCGGGCATCTCGCGGCGCGGGCTGCGGGGGGTGTGGGCATCCTGTGCGTCGAGGCCACCCATGTCACCGCGCAGGGCCGCATCACCCCGGGCTGCCTGGGGCTGTGGAATGACGACCAGCGCGACGCGCTGGCCCGGATCGCGGCCCATGTCGCGCGGCTGGGCGCGGTGCCGGCGATCCAGATCGGCCATGCCGGACGCAAGGCCTCCAGCGCGCGGCCCTGGGAAGGCGGGCGGCCGCTGACGGCGGAGAAGGGCGGGTGGGAGACCATCGCGCCCTCGGCCCTGCCGGCCCTCGACGGCGCGCCGGCCCCGCGCGAGATGACGCGGGCCGACATCGCCGATGCAGTTGCGGCCTTCGCCGCCGCGACCCGCCGGGCGCGCGAGGCGGGGTTCCGTATCCTCGAGGTGCATGGCGCGCATGGCTACCTGATCCACTCCTTCCTGTCGCCGGTGTCGAACGCGCGCGGCGATGCCTATGGCGGGGATTTCGACGGCCGCTGCCGGTTCCTGCACGAGGTGCTGGACGCGGTGCGGGGCGAATGGCCGGAGGAGCTGCCGCTGTTCCTGCGCATCTCGGCCACCGACTGGGTGGAGGGGGGCTGGAGCTTGGAAGACTCGGTGGAGCTGGCGCAGGCGGTGAAGGCACGGGGCGATGTGGACCTGATCGACTGCTCCTCGGGGGGCGTGTCGCCGGCGCAGGTCATCCGGCCCTATCCCGGCTATCAGGTGCCGTTTGCAGAGGAGATCCGGCGCCGGGGGGGCATCCCCACCGGCGCTGTGGGTCTGATCTCGACCCCCGAACAGGCCGAGGAGGTCCTGGGCTCGGAGCGCGCCGATCTGGTGTTGCTGGGCCGGGTGCTGCTGGCCGACCCGCACTGGCCCCTGCGCGCCGCGGCCCGGCTGCGCGCCGGGGATGTGGCCTGGCCGGTGCAATACGCCCGCGGCAACATCTTCTGAGGGTTGCCGCGCCGCGCACGGGACATTTTCGCCTGGGACCGGCGTGGCGACATGCCGCCCGGTGATCGCCCGTGCAGCGCATCCGGTGCTTTGCGCCGCGCGGCTTCCGCGGTAGTCTGCCCGCACAACGACAACATCACGCCCCAACGGCGGATCGAGCGAGCAGGTGACACCATGCGAAAACCCCTGACGGCCCTCGGGCTTGGCCTTCTGCTGCTACCGGCCTGCGGCGGGGCGAACCCGCCCGACCGTTCGCGCGTGCCCGAGATGCGGCCGGGGGGGGCGGCGCCCGAGCCCGCGGCGCAGCGCCCGGCCGCCCGTGCGCAGACGCCCCGGCCGTCCGGGTTCCAGGGCTGGATCGATGGGTTCCGGCCGCGGGCGCTGTCGGCGGGGATCACGCCGCAGACCTTCGACATGGCTTTCCGCGACGTGACCTTCCTCGAGAGCGTGATCGCCAACGACCGCCGGCAGGCGGAATTCGTGCGCCCGATCTGGGAATACCTCGACGGGGCGGTGTCGGACGCGCGTGTCGCCACCGGCCGCGAGATGCTGCGCGAGCACCGGGCGCTGCTGGACCGGATCGAGGCCCGCCACGGGGTCGAGCGCGAGGTGGTGGTGGCGATCTGGGGGCTCGAGAGCTCGTTCGGGCGGATCCGGGGCAACACTCCGATCATCTCGGCCATGGCGACGCTGGCCTATGAGGGGCGGCGGCAGGAATTCTTCGAGACCCAGCTGCTGGGCGCGCTGCGCATCCTGCAGGCGGGCGACACCACACCCGACCGGATGGTGGGGTCCTGGGCCGGGGCGATGGGGCACACGCAGTTCATCCCCACGAGCTATCTGGCCTATGCGGTCGATTTCACCGGCGACGGGCGGCGCGACATCTGGTCGGACAACCCCGCCGACGCGCTCGCCTCGGCGGCGAATTACCTGGCGCGGCATGGCTGGACCCGGGGCCAGCCCTGGGGGGTGGAGGTCAGCCTGCCGGCCGGGTTCGACGCGCGCGCGGCCGGGCAGCGGCGGTCTGTGGCGCAGTGGCGCGCAGCGGGGCTGCAGCTTGCGGGGGGCGGGACGATCCCGGACCACGGGCAGGCCACGCTGATGTTCCCCGCGGGCGTGCGGGGGCCGGCGCTCCTGGTGTTCGAGAATTTCCGGGTGATCAAGCGCTACAACAACGCCGATGCCTATGCGATCGCCATCGGCCATCTGGCCGACCGGCTGCGCGGGCAGGGCGGGTTCCGCGCCGCCTGGCCGCGCGGCGACCGGCCGCTGGGCACCGCCGAGCGCGAGGAACTGCAGCGGCTGCTGAACGCCCGCGGCCATGACACCGGCGGCGTCACCGGCCGCATCGGGCCGATGACGCTGGCGGCGGTGCAGTCCTGGCAGGCCTCGGAGGGTCTGGTGCCCGACGGTTATGTCTCGATGGAGCTGCTGGAGCGGCTGCGCCGGGCGCGCTGAGGGCTGGACCCCGGCCCGGGCGGCGCCGGTCCGGGCCGCGAAGCGACGGGTGCGGCTGTCTGTCTCCCCATGGCTGCCCCTCAAGGCCGACGACGTCCGGCGGGGCGGAGCCGCCGGGCGGCGGTGAACGGGCTACCTCCGGAAGCGCGTGGGGGGGGACGCAACGCCGGTTTGAGGTGGAGCAAGGGTGCCTCCAGCGGCCGGCAAGGTCGCGGGACGGCCCGGAGCCTCGAGCCCGGAGAGCGCCCGGGTCTGGCAAGGCCGAGGGGGCTTGGGCAGGGTTTCCGGACTATCGGGAGCGGGCCTTGGCGTGACGGGCCGGGGGATCAGGCCAGGGTGGCGCGGAGGCTCTCGGCGAGGCGGTCGACGTCGGGGACGGGGTGGACGAAGTCGAGGAGGCTGGGCTCGGCGAAGCCTTGGGCCACCACATGCTCCAGCAGAGCGGTCAGTGGCGCCCAGTAGCCGCCGATGTCGAGAAGGAAGATGGGCTTTGTGTGCAGGCCGAGCTGGCGCCAGGTGAGGACCTCGAAGAACTCGTCGAGCGAGCCCGCGCCGCCCGGCAGCACGACGATGGCGTCGGAGTTCACGAACATCACCTTCTTGCGTTCGTGCATGGTCTCGGTGACGACCATGCGCGCGTCGCGTGCAAGGCCGCCCGCGCTGCGCTCGCGCTCCAGCAGGTGCATGGGGATGACACCGAAGGTGTCGGCGCCGGCGGCCGAGGCGGCGCGGGCGACCTCGCCCATCAGACCGACATCGCCCGCGCCATAGACCAGCCGCCAGCCTTCGGCCGCGAGCAGCGCGCCAAGGGCGCGCGCGGCCTCGGCGAAGGCCGGGTGGGCGCCGTTGCGCGCACCGCAGAACACGCAGACGGAGCGGAGCGGGGCGGTCATGGCGGGAACCTCGTGCGGGAGTGTTTGCCGCAGACCTAGCCGGCCCCTGCGCGTGCCTCAAGACCGGCTCGATCCGGACCGGCCCGGGGAGCGGCGCCGTCGGGGGCATCGAGCCCCCTCGGCGCCGGCGGCATGCGCCGCGGGTGCGCCCGGCCGCCGCGGGCTCGAGGTGGGGGTTGGAGGTGCCCGTGCCTCCGGGCTGTGACGGGTCGGCACGTGGTGCGGCGTGGCGGCGGCCATGTGGCGCGGGAGCGTTGGCCTGCGCTGGAGGCCGGTCCGGTTTTGAGCGCCGCCCGGACGGATCGCGTGCTTTGGTTTCCAGTGTGCGCTTGCCCGCGGCACGTTGGTGCGTGCGCCGTCGCAAGGGGGTGAAAGGCGGTCGCGCAATCCCTGAGGGTGTGTCGGGCGGTCCCCCTCCACTGGCCAAGGCCGCGGTGTCGGCCTAGGGTCCGGGGGCCAGTCAGGAGCCCGCGATGACGTCCGTTTCCGATCCCGCCCCCTCCAAGGGCGATCCCAAGGCACAGGCCAGGGCTGCGGAGGCCGCCGCCATCGACCAGGCCGAGCGGCGCAGCGGGGTCCGGACCATTCGTCGGGTGTTTCCCTATGTCTGGCCCGAGGGCGAGGCCTGGGCGCGGCGCCGCGTTGTGGCGGCGCTGACCGCGTTGGTGCTGGCCAAGCTCATCGCGGTGGGCACGCCGATCCTCTACAAGCTCGCCGTCGACACGTTGGGTGGGGACGTCGAGGGGCCGGGGATGTGGCTTGCGCTGGGGGCGGTGGGGCTGACCGTCGCCTATGGGGTGGCGCGGTTCATGACCGTGGCGTTCCAGGAACTGCGCGATGCGCTGTTCTCGCGCGTGGGGCAGCGGGCGCTGCGCCAGATCGCGGTGCAGACCTTCGGGCATATCCACCAACTCTCGCAGCGCTATCACCTGACGCGCAAGACCGGCGGCCTCAGCCGGATCATCGAGCGCGGGGTGAAGGGCGTCGATTTCCTGCTGCGGTTCCTCCTGTTCTCCGTGGGGCCGCTGATCCTGGAGTTGACGCTGGTGGCGCTGATCCTCTTCTGGTTCTTCGACGTGTGGTATCTGGTGGCGGTGGCGGCGACGGTGGCGCTGTATGTGCTGTTCACCTTCAAGGTCACCGAATGGCGTGTGCGCATTCGGCGCGAGATGAACGCCCAGGACACCGACGCCAACCAGAAGGCCGTGGACAGCCTGCTGAACTATGAAACTGTCAAGTATTTCAACGCCGAAGGCTGGGAGGCCCGGCGGTACGACGCCGCCATGGCGCGCTATGCCGAGGCCGCGGTCAAGACCAACTACACGCTGGGCTTCCTCAACGCGGGCCAGTCGCTGATCATCACCTCGGGCCTTGTCACCGTGATGGTGCTGGCGGCGCTCGGGGTGCAGCGGGGCGACCTGACCGTGGGCGATTTCGTCATGGTCAACGCCTACATGATCCAGATCACCCTGCCGTTGGGGTTTCTGGGCACCGTGTACCGCGAGATCCGCCAGGCGCTGGCGGATATGGGCGAGATGTTCGACCTGCTGGAGCAGCCGCCCGAGGTCGCTGACCGCCCCGGCGCGCGGCCGCTGAAGGTCTCGGGCGGCGAGGTGGTGTTCGACCAGGTGGCCTTCGGCTATGACCCCGAACGCCCGATCCTCAAGGGGATTTCGCTGCGCGCGGGGCCCGGGGAGACGGTGGCCATCGTGGGCCCCACCGGGGCGGGGAAATCCACCATCGGGCGGCTCCTGTTCCGGTTCTACGACGTGACCGGCGGGGCCTTGCGCATCGACGGGCAGGATTTGCGCGACGTGACGCTGGAGAGCCTGCATGCCGCGATCGGGGTGGTGCCGCAGGACACGGTGCTGTTCAACGACTCGATCGGCTACAACATCGCCTATGGCCGCCCGGGCGCGGGGCAGGCGGAGGTGGAGGCGGCGGCCCGCGCAGCCCGCATCCACGACTTCATCCTCTCGCTGCCCCAGGGCTACGACACCCAGGTGGGGGAGCGGGGGCTCAAGCTCTCGGGCGGCGAGAAGCAGCGGGTGGGGATCGCCCGCACGATCCTCAAGGATGCGCCGATCCTGCTGCTGGACGAGGCGACCTCGGCGCTCGACACCCAGACCGAACGCTCGATCCAGGCCGAGCTCGAGGCGATGGGGCAGGGGCGCACCGTGCTGGTGATCGCGCACCGGCTGTCGACCGTGGTGGGGGCCGACCGCATCGTCGTCCTCGACGGGGGTCGCATCGTCGAGGAGGGCCGCCACGCCGAGCTTCTGGCGCTGGGTGGGCGCTATGCTGCCATGTGGCAGCGGCAGGGCGCGGGCGCGGCGTGAGGCAGAAGCCCGGAC